>NZ_JBFRER010000016.1:0-93229 GCF_052114405.1 Streptomyces sp. M-16
GCTCCGGCCGCAGCCGCTGCTCCGGCCGCAGCCGCTCCCGACGCCGCCCGTCCGGTCCGTCGTAGCCGTTCGGTGTCGGAGGGCTCGGCGAGCCAGGCGGCGCCGACGGCGGACACCGCCGCTCCCGGTTCCGCCGCTCCGGCCGCAGCCGCTCCGGACACCGCCCGTCCGGTCCGTCGTAGCCGTTCGGTGTCGGAGGGCTCGGCGAGCCAGGCGGCGCCGACGGCGGACACCGCCGCTCCCGGTTCCGCCGCTCCGGCCGCAGCCGCTCCCGACGCCGCCCGTCCGGTCCGTCGTAGCCGTTCGGTGTCGGAGGGCTCGGCGAGCCAGGCGGCCCCGGCGGGGGACACCGGGACGACCCCGCAGCCGGAGCCCCCCCGGCGCTCCGCCCCCCGCAGCGACGACGCCCCCTGGCACAACCCGAAGCCCGCCTTCGAAGACCCCGGGGGGTCCCCGGCCGCACCCCTGGACCCCGGGGCCAAGCCGGAGGCCGAGCCCAAGGCCGAGCCCAAGCCCGGGGCTGAGCCCAAGGCTGAGGCCGAGCCCAAGGCCGAGCCCAAGCCCGGGGCTGAGCCCAAGGCCGAGCCCGAGCCCGAGCCCGCGGCCGAGCCCGGCACCCCCCAGCCCGATCCCGATCCCGATCCCGACACCACCGGAGGCGACGCGTGAACGACGTCCTCGACGTCGCCCTGCGACTCATCGCCGTCTTCGCCGTCTTCCTCGTGCTCCCGCTCGTCGTCGGACAGACCGAGCACAAGGTGATGGCGCACATGCAGGGCCGCCTCGGCCCCATGTACGCCGGCGGCTTCCACGGCTGGGCCCAGCTCGTCGCCGACGGCGTGAAGTTCGCGCAGAAGGAAGACATCGTCCCGGCCAACGCCGACCGGCGGATCTTCCAGCTCGCCCCCGCCGTCGCCCTGCTGCCGTACCTGCTCGTCCTCCTGGCCATCCCCATCGGGCCGGGCGAGGGCGCCGTCGGCCAGGTCATCGACGCCGGCCTCTTCTTCGCGCTCGCCGTCATGGGCATCGGAGTCCTCGGCTCCCTCATGGGCGGCTGGGCCTCCGCGAACAAGTTCTCCCTGCTGGGCGGCCTCCGTACGGCCGCCCAGCTGCTCGCGTACGAGCTGCCCATGCTGCTCGCCGCCGCCTCCGTGGCGATGGCCGCCGGGACCGTGTCCCTGCCCGGCATCGTCAACGCCTTCGAGTGGTGGTGGCTGCCCTGGCAGATCATCGGCGCGCTGGTCTTCTTCACCGCCGGCCTCGCCGAACTCCAACGGCCCCCGTTCGACATGCCCGTCGCCGACTCCGAGATCATCTTCGGCGCGTACACCGAGTACACCGGCCTGCGCTTCGCGCTGTTCCTGCTCGCCGAGTACGCCGGCATCGTCGTCCTGTGCGCCCTCACCACCGTCCTCTTCCTCGGCGGCTGGCACGGCCCCTTCGGCGGCGACGGCCTCGGCTGGGTCTGGACCCTCCTCAAGGTCGCGGTCCTCGCCTTCGTCGTGATCTGGCTCCGCGTGAGCTACCCGCGCCTGCGCGAGGACCAGCTCCAGAAGCTCGCCTGGACCGTGCTCATCCCCCTCGCGCTCGCCCAGATCGCGCTCACCGGCATCGTGAAGGTGGCGATCCAGTAATGCCCCCGATCCCCGGATCCGGCCTCGCCAAGGGCCTGGCCGTCACCCTGCGCACGATGACGAAGCGCGCGCACACCGCCCAGTACCCCGAGACGCAGCCCGAGCTCCCGCCCCGCAGCCGCGGGGTCATCGGCCTGTTCGAGGAGAACTGCACGGTCTGCATGCTGTGCGCCCGCGAGTGCCCCGACTGGTGCATCTACATCGACTCCCACAAGGAGACGGTGCCCGCCGCCACCCCCGGCGGCCGCGAGCGCAGCCGCAACGTCCTCGACCGCTTCGCCATCGACTTCTCCCTCTGCATGTACTGCGGCATCTGCATCGAGGTGTGCCCCTTCGACGCCCTCTTCTGGTCGCCGGAGTTCGAGTACGCGGAGACCGACATCCACGAGCTCACCCACGAGCGCGACAAGCTGCGCGAGTGGATGTGGACCGTGCCGGCCCCGCCCGCCCTGGACCCCGCCGCCGAGGAGCCCAAGGAGATCGCCGCCGCCCGCAAGGCCGTGGACAAGGCAGAAGCCGCGGCTGCCGCTGCCGCTGCCGAAGCCGCGGCCGCGGCCGCCGCCGCCCAGGACCAGCCGGCGGACACCACGCCCGGTACGCCCCCGACCACCCCGGAGGCCGACGCGTGAGCATCGCAACCGCCCCCCTGGCCGCCGCGGGCCACGGCTTCCTCTCGCCGACCGGCGTCGAGATCGCCTTCGTCCTCGTCGGCCTCGCCACCCTCGGCGCCGCCCTCGTCACGGTCACCACCAAGCAGCTCGTGCACGCCGCCCTCTGGCTGGTCGTCGCCCTCGGCGGGATCGCCGTCGAGTACCTGCTGCTGACCGCCGAGTTCATCGCCTGGGTCCAGGTCCTGATCTACCTCGGCTCCGTGGTCGTCCTCCTCCTCTTCGGACTCATGCTCACCAAGGCCCCCATCGGCCGCTCACCGGACGCCGACTCCGGCAACCGCTGGGTCGCCCTCGGCGTCGCCGGCCTCGCGGGCGCCGCACTCGTCTGGGTCGTGGTCGACGCCTTCCGCACCACCTGGATCGACCTCGACGGGCCCGCCCAGGGCTCCACCAAGGTCACCGGCGAGATCCTCTTCCAGCACTGGGTGCTCCCCTTCGAAGCACTGTCCGTCCTCCTCCTCGCGGCCCTCATCGGCGCCATCGTGCTCTCCCGGCGCAACACCGCCGCCGAGGAAGCCGCCGACGCCGCCGCCCGCACCGGGAAGGGCCGGCGCTGATGCACCTCGCCTACCCCGCCGTCCTGGCGGCGCTCCTGTTCGCCACCGGCCTCTACGGAGTGCTCGCCCGCCGCAACGCCATCCTGGTCCTGATGTCCGTCGAGCTGATGCTCAACGCCGTCAACCTCAACCTGGTGGCCTTCGACGTCTGGCTGCGCGACACCCTCCACGCCGGACAGGCCCTCACGCTCTTCACCATCGCCATCGCCGCCGCCGAGATCGGCATCGGCCTCGCGATCGTGCTGATGGTGTACCGCAACCGCGGCACCTCGGACGTCGACAAGCTGCGTGACACCGCCGAGGGCCACGAGCCCGCCCGGCCCGACGACAACACCGCCCGGCCGGAGGTCGCCGCGTGAGCACCACGACCCTCGCGGTCCTCGTCCCCGTCCTGCCCTTCCTCGGTGCGGTGGCAGGCCTGCTCCTCGGCCGCACCGCCCCCGGATTCGTGCGGCCGCTCGCCATCCTGCCGACGCTGGGCGCCGCCGTACTGGCCGTGTTCGTCGCCGTCCGCCAGGGCGGCGGCCCGCCCATCGAGACCGCCACCGAACTGACCCCGACCGGCTCGGTGCCCATCGACCTGTCGCTGTACCTGGACGGCTTCGCCGTCCTCGTCGCCGTCCTCGTCGGGGTCGTCGCCACCTGCGTACAGCTCTACTCGACGGCCTATCTCCGCGACGACCCGCGCTACCCCTCGTACGCCGCGCTCGTCTCCCTCTTCACCTCCGCCATGCTGGTCGTCGTCTACTCCGGCGACCTCATGGTGCTGCTCGTCGGCTGGGAGGTCATGGGCATCTGCTCGTACTTCCTCGTCGGCCACTACTGGGAGACCGAAGCGGCCCGCTCCGCCTCCCTCAAGGCCTTCCTCGTCACCAAGCTCGGCGACGTCCCCTTCCTCATCGGACTGTTCGCCCTCGCCACCGACGCCGACTCCTTCCAGATCACCAAGATCCTGGGCACCGTCGCCTCCGGTGGCCTCCACCACCCGACGCTGATCGCGCTGCTCCTGCTCGCGGGCGTCGCCGGCAAGTCCGCCCAGTTCCCGCTGCACACCTGGCTCCCGGACGCCATGGCGGGCCCCACCCCGGTCTCCGCGCTGATCCACGCCGCGACGATGGTCGCCGCCGGCATCTACTTCATCGCCCGCCTCCTGCCCGTCTTCGAGGCCTCGCGCGCCGCACTGGTGGTCATGGCCGTCATGGCGGCCGTCACGATGATCGGCTCCGCCCTCGCCGCCCTGGCACAGGACGACATCAAGCGGGTGCTCGCCTACTCCACGATCGGCCAGCTCGGCTACATGACCGGGGCCCTGGCCGTCGGCGACCGCGCGGCCGCCGTCTTCCACCTCCTGTCCCACGGCGCCTTCAAGGCGCTCCTCTTCCTCGGCGCGGGCGTCATCATCCACGCCGCCGGAACGAACTCCCTGGCCGCCATGTCCCGCATGGACGGCCTGGCCAAGCGCATCCCCGACGCCTTCTGGACGATGACGATCGCGCTGCTCGCGCTCGCCGCCATCCCGCCCTTCGCTGGCTTCTTCTCCAAGGAAGCCGTCCTCGTCGCCGCCGAGCAGACCGCGACCGGACACTCCGACACCGCGCCCGGCGCCGCCGGCTGGCTGGTGCTCGTCGCCGGTGTGCTGACGGCCCTGCTCACCGCCGCCTACGCCACCCGGCTGTGGCTGATGGCCTTCCGCGGCCGGGGCGCGGCCGCCCCCGACCACGGCAAGGAGCCCGTCGCCATGACCGGCGTGCTGTGGCTGCTGGCGATCCCCACGGTCGGCTTCGGCCTCGCCGCCGGACCTCTCGCCGACTGGTTCGGCGGCAGGGAGCTCACCCCGACCGTGGCCACCTCGGTCCTCGGCACCGGCGCCGCCCTCATCGGCGTGGTCCTCACCTACGGCCTCTGGCAGCGCGCCGCGGCCAAGGCCGCAGCCACCGCCGCCGTCACCGCCCGCGCCACGAGCGCACCCACCCCCGGAACGGCCCCCGCAGGCCCCGCCGCCGGCGCCCCCGTGCCCGCCTCCGTCGCCGCCGCCGAATCCGCCGCGCTTGCCGCCGTGGAGTCCGCCGCCGAGACCCCCGAGGTCGCCGAGGTCACCCACGAGCACCCCGTCGTCCCGGCCGGGCCCGCCCCCGACCCGGGCCGCGCGCTCCTCGGCCCCCTGCACCGCCACGCCGCCGACGGCTTCCACCTCGACGCCGTGTACAGCAGGCTGTTCGTCCGCCCCGTCCGGGCCGCCGCGACGCTGGTCCGCTTCCTCGACCGCGAGGTCGTGGACACGTACGTCCGCGGCGCGGGCGCCGGCCCCCGGCTGCTCGGCGCCCTCGTACGCCGGGCCCAGACCGGCAACGTGCAGAGCTACCTGAGCGCCCTGCTCGCCGGCGCCGTGGTCCTGGCGATCGCCACCGCCGTCCTCGCCAACGTCAACGCCGGATCGTGAGCCGTGAGTCAGCCGTGATTGATATCAGCCCGTCCGTGATGCAGTTCCTTCTGGCGTTCACCGTGGCCGTGCCGCTCCTCGGGGCCCTCGCGGCCCTGCTGCCCGCCCCGCCCGGCCTCAAGGGCAAGAACCCCGACCAGGCGGTCCTGCGCCACGGCGTCACCGTCACCGGAGCCGTCCTCGCCGCGGCGATCGCCCTCGCCCTGGGCTTCGACCACGACGCCCCGTCCCGCTTCCAGGCGACGACGGACATCAGCTGGATCCCGGCGCTGGACATCCGGATCCACCTCGGCATCGACGGCATCTCGCTCCCCCTCCTCCTGATGACCGCGCTGCTGTTCTTCCTCTGCGCGGTGTACAGCTACTTCAAGCTCCCCGAGGGCCCCTCCGCGAAGGCCTTCGTCTCCCTGCTGCTCGTCCTGGAGGCCGGCACCCTCGCCACCTTCGCCGTCCTCGACCTGCTGCTCTTCTTCCTCGCCTTCGAGATGGTCCTCATCCCGATGTACTTCCTCATCGCCCGCTGGGGCGGTGCTCAGCGGCAGGCCGCYGCCTGGAAGTTCATCCTGTTCACCCTCCTCGGCTCCGTGGTCATGCTCCTCGGACTGCTGCTGATCGGACTGAACAGCGGCACCTTCGACATGGTGGCACTCGCCTCTGACAACGGCCGCGGACTGTCCCACACCACCCAGATCCTGGCCGTCCTGGCCATCGGTCTCGGCCTCGCCGTGAAGACCCCGATGTGGCCGCTGCACAGCTGGCTGCCGGACGCCCACACCGCCGCCCCCACCGTCGGCTCCGTGCTGCTCGCGGGCGTGATGCTGAAAATGGGCACGTACGGCTTCGTCCGCATCCTGCTGCCCGTCACCCCCGACGGCATGCACACCTTCGCCCCGTACCTCGGCGCCTTCGCCGCCGTCGGCATCGTCTACGGATCCCTCGCCTGCCTGGCCCTCACCCGCAAGGGCAACAAGGGCGACCTCAAGCGGCTCATCGCCTACTCCTCCGTCGGCCACATGGGCTTCGTCCTGCTCGGCATCGCCACCCTGACCCCCACCGGGGTCAACGGCGCGCTGTTCGCGAACATCGCCCACGGACTGATCACCGGCCTCCTCTTCTTCCTGGTCGGCGCCCTCAAGGACCGCTACGGCAGCAGCGACCTCGACACCCTCGCCGGAGTCACCGGCGCGGCCCTCTACGGCCGCGCCCCCCGCCTCGGCGCGCTCCTCGCCTTCGCCGCCGTCGCCTCCCTCGGACTGCCCGGCCTGGCCGGCTTCTGGGGCGAGATGCTGGCCCTGTTCGGCGCCTTCGACCCGGCCGAGGGCCTGTCCCGGCCGGCCTTCCTCACCTACATGGCCGTCGGCGCGTTCGGCACCCTGCTGACCGCCGCCTACCTGCTGATCGTCGTACGGCGCGTCTGCATGGGCGACCCCGAGGCCGGTCCCGAGGTCTCCCTCGCGGACGTCCAGCACTACGAGTTCGCCGCCTGGACCCCGCTCGTCGCCCTCACCGTCCTCGCCGGCCTGTGGCCCGCGACCCTCCTCGGCCTCACCGACCCGGCCGTCCAGAAGCTCCTCGCAGGAGGCAACGCATGACGGCCCCCACGGTCCTCGCCGCCGACACCGCCACCCTGGTCCAGTCCGTCGACTGGCTCGCGATCGCGCCCGTGGTCGTCCCCGCCGCCGTCGCCCTGCTCGTCCTGGTCGCCGACCTCTTCGTACCGGAGGCCCGCAAGCCGCTCCTCGGCTGGATCTCGGTCGCCGGCCTGGCCGTCGCGACCGCCGCCCTGCTGCCGCTGCGCGCCGGGGACCGCACCACCTTCTGCCTCACCGGCGACCCCGGCGCGTGCAGCTACACCGCCGACCACTTCGCGCTCGTCGTGCAGTTCCTGGTGCTGGCCGGAGCCCTGGTCACCGCCCTCCTGTCGCTGACCGCCGTCCGCGAGGGGCGCATCCCGGCCGGCGAGTACTGGTTCCTGCTGCTCTCCTCCGCCGCCGGCGCGGCCCTGCTGCCCGCCGCGCGCGACCTCGCGACCCTGATCGTCGCCCTCGAAGTCGCCTCGCTGCCCGCCTTCGCCCTCGTCGGCATGCGCCGCGGCGACCGGCTCTCCTCCGAGGCCGCCCTCAAGTTCTTCCTGTCCTCGGTCACCGCCACCGCCGTGTCCCTGATGGGCGTCAGCTTCGTCTACGGAGCCACCGGCTCCCTGTACCTGTCCCAGGTCGCCGAGGGGCTCGAAGACGTCCCCGGGCAGCTCGGCAGCCTCGCCATGGCGGGCGTCGCGCTCACCCTCGTCGGCTTCGCCTTCAAGACGGCCGCCGTGCCCTTCCACTTCTGGGTCCCGGACACCTACGTGGGCGCCCCGCTGCCCGTCGCCGGCTACCTCTCCGTGATCGGCAAGGCCGTCGGTTTCACCGGCCTCGTCCTCGTCACCGTGATCGCCTTCCCGGCGTACTCCGACGTCTGGGGCCCGGCCCTGGCCGTCCTCGCCGCGCTCACCATGACCCTCGGCAACGCCGCCGCCCTGCGCCAGTCCCCGGACCGCCCCAACAGCGCCGTCCGGCTGCTCGCCTGGTCCTCCGTGGGCCAGGCCGGCTACCTGCTCGTCCCGATCGCCGCGGCCGCGTACTCGGACCGCGACCAGATCGGCTCCACCGTCGCCTACGCCCTGATGTACGCCACCGTGAACCTCGGCGCCTTCTCCGTGGCCGCCCTGGTCGCCCGTACGAAGCCGCTGAACCGCATCAGCGACTACCGGGGCCTGTACGCCGAGCGCCCCCTCGCCGCCCTCTCGATGGCCTTCTTCCTGCTCTGCCTGGCCGGCCTGCCGCCCGGCATCATCGGCCTCTTCGCCAAGGTCGTCGTCTTCCGGTCCGCCGTCGACGCGGGCCTGGGGTGGCTTGCCGTGCTCATGGCCGTCAACGTCGTCGTCGCCCTGTACTACTACCTGCGCTGGACGGCGCTCCTCTTCCGCCCCGCGCAGGAGGGAGCGCCCGAGGGGGCCGTACGCACGAAGACGCCCCCGCCGGTCAAGGCCGCGATCGCCCTCACCGCCGTCACCGCCCTGGTCCTCTCCGGAGCCCCCCAGCTGGTCCTGCGGTTCGCCTCGGGCACCCTCTTCCCGCAGTAGCCCGACGCGGCAACCCGAACGGAGCAACGCCCGCCGCCGCCCCCCGGCCCAGGCCACGGGGGCGGCGGCGCCGTCGTGCCCGGGGAACCAGAAGCCTCCACCTCGCGTTGACCAGGAAGGGAGGGTCCACTGGACCGAAAGACCCTGGGACAGGACGGGTTTCCCCTGCCGCACCACTTGGAGGGCGTACCGTGCACCGCCGGCACAACGGGCTGAAGACCGCCGTACTCCTCGGCGGGCTGTCCGCACTCATCATCCTCATCGGAAGCTTCTTCGGACGGGCCGGCCTGATCATCGCCGTCGTCATCGCCCTGGGGACGAACGCGTACGCGTACTGGAACAGCGACAAGCTGGCTCTACGCGCGATGCGCGCCCGGCCCGTCAGCGAATTCGAGGCCCCCGAGCTCTACCGGATGGTGCGCGAGCTCTCCACTTCCGCGCGCCAGCCCATGCCACGGCTCTACATCTCCCCGACCGAGGCGCCCAACGCCTTCGCCACCGGCCGCAACCCGCGCAACGCCGCCGTCTGCTGCACCGAGGGCATCCTGCGGATCCTCGACGAGCGCGAACTGCGCGGGGTCATCGGCCATGAGCTGAGCCACGTCTACAACCGGGACATCCTGATCTCGTCGGTCGCCGGAGCCCTGGCCTCCGTGATCATGTTCCTGGTGAACTTCGCCTGGCTGATCCCGATCGGCCGGTCCAACGACGACGAGGGCCCCGGCCTCTTCGGCATGCTGCTGATCATGATCCTCGGCCCGCTGGCCGCCTCCGTGATCCAGCTCGCCATCAGCCGCTCGCGCGAGTACGAGGCGGACGCCTCCGGGGCCCAGCTCACCGGCGACCCCCTGGCGCTGGCCAGTGCCCTGCGCAAGCTGGACGCCGGCACCAAGCAGCTCCCCCTGCCCCCGGAACCCCGGCTGGAGACGGCGAGCCACATGATGATCGCCAACCCGTTCCGGCCCGGCGAGGGGCTCTCCAAGATGTTCTCGACGCATCCTCCGATGGCCGAGCGCATCGCCCGACTCGAACAGATGGCAGGACGCAGCCAGTGAAAACCATCCTGAACGTCATTTGGCTCGTGCTCAGCGGGATCTGGCTCTTCCTCGGCTACTGCCTCGCCGGGGTACTGCTGTGCATCACCATCATCGGGATCCCGTTCGGCATCGCGGCCTTCCGCATCGCCGTCTACGCCCTCTGGCCCTTCGGCTACACGACGGTCGAGCGCCACGACGCGGGCGCCGGCTCCTGCATCGGCAACGTCCTGTGGCTGGTCCTCGCCGGCTGGTGGCTCGCCATCGGCCACATCGTCACCGGCATCGCCCTGTGCATCACGATCATCGGCATCCCGTTCGGCATCGCCAACTTCAAGATGGTCCCCCTCTCCCTGCTCCCGCTGGGCCGCGAAATCGTTCCGACGGACGCCCCCTTCGCCGCCCGCTGACCTGCTCCGCACCCCCCCGGTGGCCCTGCCTCCGGGGGTTTTCCACAGGCCTGGCGGACTGTCGGTGGCGTGCCTCACCATGAACACATGAACGAGACCGAGCAGTTGCTCCAGCAAGCCACCTCTCGCGTGAGCCCCTGCGCGCGCCGCTCCCCGAGCCGCGTGACAGGCCCAGCGGGCGGTACGGGGACCCGCCCGGCCGCACCCGTACGGCCTCGCCCCGCCTTCCTCCGGCCCCCGCGCCGCCGCCGTGTGCCGGAGCCCGCGCGGGGGAGCGGCGAGCCCCGGATACCGTCCCTCGGACCCGCTTCGGATCCCGTTCAGCTCCCGGAGCCTGAGCGGCGGCGCACCCCGTAGGACAGCGCCCCCAGCGCCAGCACCGCGACCCCCGTCACCGTCGAGACGAGGGGCAGCGCGCAGGCGAGCAGTACGCAGCCGGACAGCCCGACCGCTGCCACGGCCCGGTCCTTGACAGCTGAACCGAGAGTCCACGCGGAGGCGTTCGCGATCGCGTAGTAGGCCAGCACTCCGAAGGAGGAGAAGCCGATCGCGCCCCGCAGATCGACCGTGGCCGCGAGCACCGCCACGACCGCGCCCACGGCCGCCTCGGCACGGTGCGGGACCTGCCGCCCGGGATGAACGGCGGCCAGCGGACGCGGCAGATGGCCGTCCCGGGCCATCGCCAGGACGGTCCGCGACACCCCGAGCACCAGGGCCAGCAGGGAGCCCAGCGCGGCCAGCACCGCCCCCACCCGTACCACCGGCACCAGTGCGGGCCACCCGGCCGCCCGCACCGCGTCCGCCAGCGGCGCCGTCGACCCCGCCAGCACGTCGGCCCCGAGCACCGACAGCACCGCCACCGTCACGGCGGCGTACACACACAGGGCGATTCCCAGCGCGATCGGCACCGCGCGGGGGATCGTGCGCTCCGGATCGCGCACCTCCTCGCCCAGGGTGGTGATCCGGGCGTAGCCCGCGAAGGCGAAGAACAACAGCCCCGCCCCCTGCAGCACCCCGACCGCGCCCGGGTCCGTCCCGCCGAGCCGGCCGGACTGCGCCGCCCCCGACGTCAGGCACGCCACCACCACCGCGGCCAGCACGGCCAGTACCGCCACCACGATCAGCCGGGCCGTCCGGGCGGACTTCCGCACCCCGCCACAGCCCGCCGCGGTCACCGCCACCACCGCCAGGGCGGCCACGACGTGCTCCCGTCCGGGCCACACGTACGCACCCACGGTCAGCGCCATCGCCGCGCAGGAGGCCGTCTTGCCCACCACGAAGCCCCAGCCGGCCAGGTACCCCCAGAAGGGACCGAGCCGCTCGCGCCCGTACACGTACGTCCCGCCGGAGGACGGGTACCGGGCGGCGAGCCGCGCCGAGGAACGGGCGTTGCAGTAGGCCACCAGGGCCGCCACCGCCAGAGCGGCGAGGAGGGCGCCGCCCGCCGCCCGCGCCGCCGGGGCCAGGGCCGCGAAGATCCCGGCGCCGACCATCGCACCCAGCCCCACCACCACCGCGTCCGACACGCCCAGGGTGCGTCTCAACTCGTTGTCCACGCGCGGAGGATAATCGCCCTAGATGACGCCCTCCCGGCCGGGAAGCGGCGTCCGCGTGCGCTCCCAGCCCTCCAGAGCCGTCAGACAGGCGTGGTCGAGGTGCCGCAGCCCGCTGAGGTCGAGGCGCACCGACGCGGCGTGCGGTACCGCCTCCAGGGAGTCCAGCAGCTTGGGCAGCTTCAGGAAGCTGGCGTTCCCCACGACCCGGACGCACAGCTCCTCGCCCTCCCAGACCTCCTCGATGTGCACGTGGGAGGTCTCCCAGGCAGCCTTGGCCACGGCGAGCCCCAGCCCGACCAGCACCCCCTCGAACAGGCTGGTCGCCACGATGGCGACGGCCGTCGCCAGCAGCACCACGGCCTCCCCCCGGTGGGACCGCCACAGGGCGGCCACCGCGCGCGCCGGCAGCAGCTTCCAGCCCGCGTGCAGCAGCACCCCGGCGAGCGCTGCGAGCGGCACGGCCTCCAGCACCCCGGGGAACACCGCGGCGAACGACAGCAGCCAGGCGCCGTGCAGGATCCGCGAGGCCCGGGTGCGGGCCCCGGCCTCCACGTTGGCGGAGCTGCGCACGATGACGGCGGTCATGGGCAACGCCCCGAGCAGACCGCAGACGGTGTTGCCCACCCCCTGGGCGATCAGCTCCCGGTCGTACTCGGTCCTGGCCCCCTGGTGCATCCGGTCGACGGCCGCCGCGCTGAACAGGGTCTCGGCCGAGGCGATCAGCGCGAGCGCGATCACCGTTCCGACGGCCCCCGCGGACGCCAGCACCCCGAAGTCGTTCCAGTCGGGCGGCGCCACCGCGTCCAGCACCCCGGTCACCCGCACCCGCTCCACGGGCAGCCGCAGCAGCGCGGCCGCGGCGGTGGCGGCGGCCACCCCGACGAGCGCCCCGGGCACCGGCAGCCATCGGGGCGGCAGCCGCCGCCAGAGGACCAGGACCGCGATGGTCCCGGCGCCGAGCGCCACCGCCGCCCAGTCCGCCCGCGCCCCGAGCTCGTGCATCGCGCCCAGCTTGGCCAGCGTCCGCCCCGGCGCCTCGACGCCGCCCAGGGCGTAGAGCTGTCCCACGATCAGCACCAGCCCGATTCCGGCGAGCATCCCGTGCACGACGGCCACGGAGATCGCCCGGAACCACCGGCCCAGCCGCAGCGCGCCCATGACGAGCTGGAGCAGCCCGGCGGCCAGCACCAGCACCCCGAGCGCGGGCAGTCCGTAGGCGCTCACGGCCTCGTAGACCAGCACCGTCAGCCCGGCGGCCGGGCCGCTGACCTGCAGCGAGCTACCCCGGAACCAGCCGGTCACCAAGCCGCCGACCACCCCGGTGACGATCCCCAGCTCGGCCGGCACCCCGGAGGCGACGGCCACCCCCACGCACAGCGGTAGCGCGACCAGCGCCACGACGACGGACGCCCCGAAGTCCGCTCGGAAACTGCCGGCCCCAGGCATGCGGGGACCCCCTGTCACGCGGTGGTTGATGTTTCACCCAGCGTGACGGGCGCACCGGCCCGCGCCTAGTGACCATGAGGGGGCCGCGGAGGAGCGTGCGCCGTTCACGCCGGGCACACGCCCTGACGAGCGCCGACACGACGAAGGGCACAGCGCGGGCGGCCGCCGAGGAAGGCCTCGGCGATCTGCCCCCGCTGTGCCCCGCGGGTCCGCTCAGTGGCGCGTCACAGGCGCCGGTCAGCGGTAGTTCACGAACTGGATCGCGAAGTCCAGGTCCTTGCCCTTCAGCAGGGCCTGGACGGTCTGGAGGTCGTCGCGGCTCTTGGAGCTGACGCGCAGCTCTTCACCCTGGACCTGGGCCTTGACGCCCTTGGGGCCCTCGTCCCGGATGATCTTCGCGACCTTCTTGGCGTTCTCCTGGGAGATGCCCTCCTCGATCGTCGCGAAGATCTTGTACTCCTTGCCGGACAGCTGCGGCTCGCCGGCGTCCAGCGCCTTCAGCGAGATGCCGCGCTTGACCAGCTTGGTCTCGAACACGTCGAGGACGGCCTTGACGCGCTCCTCGGAGTTCGCCTCCATCAGGATCTTCTCGCCGGACCAGGCGATCGACGCGCCCGTGCCCTTGAAGTCGTAGCGCTGCGACAGCTCCTTCGAGGACTGGTTGAGGGCGTTGTCGACCTCCTGCCGCTCGACCTTCGAGACGATGTCGAAACTGGAGTCGGCCATGTGCTGTGGCTCCTTGAAGTCGGCTGTGATGTGCCCCGGAGGGCGCGGCCGGACATCCCCGGACCGCTCCGCAAAGCCTAGCCACCGCACCGGCGCGCGGCGCTGATCAATCCGGTGGCTAACCACCCCCGAGCATCGGGTATTGTTTACGTCGTTGCCAAGGAGCGCCGCCGAAAGGCGGAAAGATGGCAGCGATCTTGGCGGTGTGCCCGAGTGGCCAAAGGGAGCAGACTGTAAATCTGCCGGCTCAGCCTACCCAGGTTCGAACCCTGGCGCCGCCACGCGAGTGGAACCCCCGTTCATCTGCGGAAGCGCAGTGGGCGGGGGTTTCTTCGTACACCCGCCCGCCCGCACCGGTCTACGCGGCCGCCGGATCGGTCACCGTCAGGTGGTACGTGGTGTCGACCCAGAAGCCCTGGGTGTCGGCCGCCTGGATCTCCAGGACGAACTGACCCGCCGGAAGAGGCGCGAGAGCGCCCCACAGACCCCAGGCGACCCGGGGTATGCCCATGCTCAGGAACGGCTTCGAGGTGAACTCGCTCAACGGCAGGGGAGTGCTGTTCAGCGCCGCGCAGGCCCGGGTCGCGTCCAGGCGCCACGGCTTGGTCACGAAGGGCACCACCGGCCGCTGGGTGTTCAGGACCGGGAAGAACAGCCGCGGTCCCGCCGGGACGCCGCACCGGCGCACCACCCGGCCGCCGAAGGTGCCCGCCAGGAACCACAGGTCCGACGGCTGCCGCCACCCCGCGTAGGCCCCTGTCGTATCGGCCACGGGGCTCTCGTCGACCGGCGCGGACAGGGCCCACTTCCACCACCTGGCGGCGAGCCGGCCACCCTCCGCCGCACCGATCCGCCAGTCGCCCTCGCCCATGCCCCGACCCCACCGCCTCGCACGACCGCCCCCTGCGGCCGATTCCGGGGTGACCCTATCGGGCCACTCGGGCGCACCGATGTGGACGGACCGTCGTTCACGGGGCGTGACATGGACATCGGACACACGGGGGAAGGTCGGCGGCGGCGTGCTGGCCGCCCTGCTCGGCGCGGGCATCCCGGCCCTGCTCGGAGCGACGCTCCACGGGCACGAGGGGGAGCCCTACCGGGAAACCCGCCTCTACTTCGGCACCGAACGCCCCGGCGGCAGGGACCCCGTCGCCCGGAGCGAGTTCATGCGGTTCCTGGACCGGGAGGTCACCCCCGCCTTCCCCGAAGGGCTGACCCTCCGGGACGGACACGGCCAGCGGAGCGGACCCGGCGGCGCGATCGTCCGCGAAACCTCGTACGAAGTCGTCCTGCTCTACCCCGAGAAGGAGGCCGAGGAACGCGACACCCGCGTCGAACGGATCCGCCGGACCTACCGGGAGCGCTTCCGGCAGGAATCCGTCGGCCGCTCCGACGACAAGCTGGAGGCCGGCTTCTGACGGGCACTCGGAACGCGCCGCGCCCCCGCCCTCAGTTGCCCGCCACGTCCTTCACCGCCACCGACACCGGCTTCGAACCCGACACCAGCTCCAGCGTCAGACCGGCCGTCGCCGGAGTCTCCACCAGCTCCGCCAGCACCGCCGCCACGTCCTCACGCGGCACCGAGCCCCGGCCGGTGTGCGCCTCCAGCCGGACCAGACCCGTACCCGGGTCGTTCGTCAGCGCGCCCGGCCGCAGGATCGTCCACTCCAGCCCCAGCCGCGTGCGGACGTGGTCGTCGGCCTCGCCCTTGGCCCGCAGATAGACATCGAAGACCTCGTCCCCCTCGTGGCGGGAGTCGGCGCCCATCGAGGACACCATCAGGAAGCGCCGCACGCGCGCCCGTTCGGCGGCGTCGGCGAACAGCACCGCCGCGCCCCGGTCCACGGTGTCCTTGCGCTCGACGCCGCTGCCCGGACCGGCCCCGGCGGCGAACACCGCCACGTCCGCGCCCTGCAGGATCCCCGCCACGTGCTCGACCGAAGCCGACTCCAGGTCGCACAGCACCGGTTCGGCGCCGGCCGCCCGCAGATCGGCGCCCTGCTCCGGATCACGGATGATGCCCGCGACCTCGTACCCGCGCGCGGCGAGCAGGGGCTCCAGCCGCAGCGCGATCTGACCGTGTCCACCCGCGATGACGATGCGCATGTCCCGACCGTACGACGGACCGGGCGCCCACGCCCGCGAACGGCCCGCGGACGCTCAGGGCCCGGACTCCGTACGGCCCTGCCTGGGCAGGTCCAGGGCCACCGCCACCGCCGAATCGCAGTACTCGCGTACGGCACTCGTCCGGGCTACCACCCGCCCCCGATGGATCACGATCCTGCTGTACGCGAGGGACAGCACCCCCGCGATCCGTTCCCCGCGCACGGCGAGCAGCTCCGCCGGGAACCCCGCCTCCACCCGCACCTCCGGCAGGCCCATGGCCTCGCGGGCGGACGCGCTCACCGCGTCGTAGGCCTCCGCGGGGCGCAGCCCGCCCTGGGAGGCGAGCAGGTACGCCGCTTCCAGCGGATCGCCCCGGCCGACCGGGTTCCCGGCGTCCCGCAGCGCCCCGCTGCCGGCGGCGACCCGGACCCCGGCCGCGCGCAGGAGGCGTACGGGGGCGGTGCGCAGGCCGCGGCGCTCCAGGGCGGCGCAGTCTCCCTGGGGCAGGCAGGTCACCCGCACCCCGGCCGCGGCGAGCTGGTCGGCGGCCCGCGCGGCCGCGTCCAGCGGCAGCCGGGACAGCCCGCCGCACGGGCCGATGGTCACCCCGGGGCGCAGCCCCCCAGCCATCGCCGCGAGGCGGGCGAGACGGCCCGGGTCGTCACCGTCGGTGTGCAGGTCGACGGGGCAGCCGTGCTCTGCGGCCAGTTCGAGGACGGCTTCGAGGAAGCCCGTCGGGTCCGGGTCCAGGTCGGGGCAGCCCCCGATCACCGAGGCGCCCATCTTGACGGCGTCGCGCAGCATGGCGAGCCCGTCGGCGCCGGCCACCCCGGTCAGCAGCCGGGGGACGGCCACCGTGGTCAGGTCGGTGAGGCCGCGCAGCGAGCGGCGGGCCTGGAGCGCGGCCTCCATGGGCCCCAGGCCGTGCACGTCCCCGATGCGCACGTGGGAGCGGAGGGCGGTGGCGCCGTGGCCGAGCTGGAGCAGCGCCGCCTCGGTGGCCCGGCGCTGCACGCCGTCGGGGGCGTACGAGACGGGGCCCTCGCCGTCGGCCGTGAGGGCGGTGTCCCCGTGGGCGTGCGGCTCGGCGGGGGCGGGCAGGAGCAGGTACCCGCGCAGGTCGACCCGGGCCATGGCCGGCGCGGGGAGGCTGCCCGCCGTCCCGACGGCCTGGATCCGGCCGCCGCCGAGCCGTACGTCGACGGTGCGGCCGTCGGTGAGCCGCGCCCCGGCGAGGAGGAGGCCGGTCGCCTCGGGGGCGGGGTTGCCGAGGGGGTCACGGGCCGGGTCGCGGGAAGGGCCTTCGGCGGGGTTCCGCGGGGAGTGGGACGGCTGCTGCGGCTGGCTGTCGGACATCGCGCTCCTGCGGGGGCTCGGGCGGTTCCTGTGCCGTGGCCGCAGCCCGCGGCCCAAGATCACGCAGCGTGCTCAGAGCCTAGGGCGCGGGGGTCCCGGGTTCGCGGAAGAGCTCAATAGTCGTACCGGTGTGGTGCACATGCGTCCGGCGCCCGGGTGGGGGGAGGGGCGGGGGAGAGGGGGGCGGGGCGTCCGGACCCGGGGTGCGGCCCCGGAATGATCGCCGGGGTGTGACACCGGGCACATTCAGGGGTGAAAGTGGGTCGGGAGGGGGTGTGGGGTCGGTGGGGAAAGTCCTGGTCCCGGCTTCCGAGCCCAGTCCCCCCAAAGGATTTGGGCGATCGGCTGGCAACCGTGTAATGTCTTCCTCGCTCGCCCCAATAGCTCAGTCGGTAGAGCGTCTCCATGGTAAGGAGAAGGTCTGCGGTTCGATTCCGCATTGGGGCTCTGGTGAGAGAGGTTCCCCACCCTCGGGTGGGGAACGGATCTCATCAAAGCGGCGTAGCTCAGTCGGTAGAGCAAGCGGCTCATAATCGCTGTGTCACCGGTTCAAGTCCGGTCGCCGCTACACCCAGTAGCCGATTGCGGGGTCGGTCTCCCGATCGGCTACTCTTTTATGCGTTCATCCGTCCCATAGTCCGTCAAGGAGCACTCACGTGGCTGCCACCGACGTCCGCCCGAAGATCACGCTGGCCTGCGTGGAGTGCAAGGAGCGGAACTACATCACCAAGAAGAACCGGCGTAACAACCCGGACCGCATGGAGATGAAGAAGCACTGCCCGCGCTGCAACTCGCACACCGCGCACCGCGAGACCCGCTGATCCTGGCGAAGTCTTCAATATAGGCACCGTCATGAGGTCGTCCCCTTCAATGGGGGGCGGCCTTGTGTCGTTTCTGCTCCGGTTTCTTGATCGTCGATCGATGATCGTCGGTCGGTCGTCCGCAGCCTTTCGTGTCCCTTCAACAGGAGGTAGTGAGCCATGGCCCTCGACCAGACCTTCGTGGGGCGGACGTACCCGCCCACCGAGCCGTACGAGGTCGGCCGGGAGAAGATCCGCGAATTCGCGGTAGCGGTGGGTGACGAGAATCCCGTCTACACCGACCCCGAGGCCGCCAAGGCGTTCGGTCACCAGGATGTGATCGCCCCGCCGACCTTTGTGTTCGCCATCACTTTCGCGGCCGCGGGCCAGGTCGTCGAGGACCCGCAGCTGGGGCTGGACTACAGCCGCGTCGTGCACGGCGACCAGAAGTTCGCGTACGTCCGCCCCGTCCGGGCCGGCGACCGTCTCACCGTGACCTCCACGATCGAGGCCGTGAAGTCGCTCGCGGGCAACGACATCATCGACATCCGCGGCGAAGTCCACGACGAGTCCGGCGAGCACGTGGTGACCGCCTGGACCAAGCTCGTGTCCCGCGCCCCCGAGGAGGCCTGAGATGACCGCGCAGATCCAGTACGCAGACGTCGAGGTCGGCACCGAGCTGCCGGCGGCGTCCTTCCCCGTGACGCGCGCCACCCTGGTCCGCTACGCCGGGGCGTCGGGTGACTTCAACCCGATCCACTGGAACGAGAAGTTCGCCAAGGAGGTCGGACTGCCGGACGTGATCGCGCACGGCATGTTCACCATGGCCGAGGCGATCCGTGTGGTGACCGACTGGACGGGCGACCCGGGTGCGGTCGTCGAGTACGGGGTGCGCTTCACCAAGCCCGTGGTCGTCCCGAACGACGATCAGGGCGCCCTGATCGAGGTCACGGCGAAGGTCGCCGCCAAGCTGGACGACAAGCGCGTACGGGTCGACCTGACGGCGATGAGCGCGGGCCAGAAGGTCCTGGGCATGTCCCGCGCGGTAGTCCAGCTGGGCTGAGGGACGGCGTCGGGGTCGGGGGGCCGGGGCGGGGTCGGGTGGGGGTGCAACCCTGTGCGGGCCTCGCGTGCTGGGTGGGGTCGGGGGTGGGCGGTGCACCCTTGATCCGGATCAGGGGTGGGCTGGGGGGCTTCCCGCCAGTCCACTGTCCTTCCGTGTCGGGCCGGCCCGTCAAGGGCGCTCCTTCGTCGCGTCGCTTCGCGATGGCCTTCGGCCACCCTTGACCGACCGTCCCGCCACGGAATGCCAAAGACTGTCGGGAAGCCCCCAAACCCTCCCTGATGCGGGCCAGGTCGAGTCCCGCCGCCCCCCGACCCCGCTCCGCCACTCCACGCCCCCACCCCCTTGACGTAGTTAGTAAGTGAGCACTAACTTCGGGGCATGGCAAGGATGAGTGCAGAAGAGCGGCGTGAGAGCGTCATTCGGGCGGCGGCCAAGGAGTTCGCTCGCGGGGGGTACTACGGGACCTCCACCGAGGCGATCGCCAAGCAGGTCGGTGTTTCGCAGCCCTACCTCTTCCGGCTCTTCCCGAACAAGCAGGCCATGTTCCTCGCGGCGTCCGCGCGGTGCCTGGAGACCACCCGGGCCGTCTTCGCCCGGGCGGCCGAGGGGCTGGAGGGTGAAGAGGCCCGGAGCGCGATGGCGGACGCGTACATGCGGCTGATCGCCGAAGACCCGCACGTGCTCCAGATGCAGCTCCAGATGTACGTCACCGTCTCCGCCGCGGAGGCCGCCGGCGACCACGAGCTCGGCGAGCTCGTGCGGGAGGGCTGGCTGAAGTTGTGGGACACCGTGACGGTGCCGATCGGTGGCGACCTCAAGGAGACCACCACCTTCATGGCCTACGGGATGCTCATCAACACCCTCACCGCCATGGGCTTCCCGCCCGGCCACCGAGTCTGGGAAGGGCTCCACCCCTCGGGCGGGCCCGACGGGGCTGTGGGGAAGCCGGTGGGCGGGAGTGCCGAGTCGCCCCGGTCCGTACCCCCCGCGCAGTAGCCACCCCGCCCCACCCGCGCGCCCCACGCGCCCGCCGGCCCCGAACCCGGGCCGGTTTCTGCCCTTCCAAATTAGTTAGCAATAACTAACAATCAGGGGGAATCGTGAACCAGCAAGACCGGCTCAGCAGGCCCGCGGTGTGGGCCCTCGTCCTCACGGGGGCCGCCAGCTTCATGGCCGCGCTCGACAACCTCGTCGTCACCACCGCCCTCCCCGCCATCCGCGCCGACCTCGGCGGCAAGCTGGAGGACCTGGAGTGGACGGTGAACGCCTACACGCTCACCTTCGCCGTCCTGCTCATGTTCGGCTCCACCCTCGGGGACCGCTTCGGGCGCCGTCGGCTCTTCATCGCCGGACTCGCCGTGTTCACCACTGCCTCCGCCGCGGCCGCCCTCTCACCCGGGATAGGCCAGCTGATCACCGCCCGCGCCGTCCAGGGCGTCGGGGCCGCCGTCATGATGCCGCTGTCCCTCACCCTGCTCACCGCCGCCGTCCCGGCCGCCCGGCGCGGCATGGCGCTCGGCATCTACGGAGCCGTCAGCGGTCTGGCCGTCGCCAGTGGTCCGCTGATCGGGGGCAGCCTCACCGAGCACATCTCCTGGCAGTGGATCTTCTGGCTCAACGTGCCGATCGGCCTCGCCCTGATCCCGCTCGCCCGCCTGCGCCTCGCCGAGTCCACCGCCCCGAACTCCCGCCTCGACGTTCCCGGCACCCTCCTCATCAGCGGCGGGCTCTTCGGGGTCGTCTACGGACTGGTCAACGCCAACGCCCACGGCTGGACCAGCGCACCCGTCCTCACCGGCCTGATCGCGGGCGGCGCCCTCATCGGGGGCTTCGTCCACCACGGCTTCAACAGCGCGAACCCGATGCTCCCGATGCGGCTCTTCCGCAGCCGGGGCTTCTTCGGGATCAACTTCGCCAGCCTGCTGATGTACCTCGGCATGTTCGGGTCGATCTTCCTGCTCAGCCAGTTCCTCCAGGGCGTCGCCGGCTACTCGCCCACCGAGGCCGGTCTGCGCATGCTGCCCTGGACCGGCATGGGGATGATCGTCGCCCCGATCGCGGGCATCGTGTCCGACCGGATCGGCGGCCGCCCCGTCGTCGTCGCCGGGCTGGCCCTCCAGGCGATCGGCCTCGGCTGGTTCGCGCTGGTCCTCGCTCCGGACGTCTCCTACGTCGCCCAGCTCCCCGCCCTGGTCCTCAGCGGGATCGGCATGTCCCTGTACTTCGCCCCGGCCAACAACGTGCTGATGTCCACCGTCGCCCCCGCCGACCAGGGCAAGGCCTCAGGCACCAACAGCGCCCTCCGCGAGGTCGGCGGAGCCCTCGGCGTGGCAGTCCTGGCCTCGGTCTTCTCCACCCGGGGCGGCTACGAGACCCCGCAGGCCTTCACCGACGGGACCGTCCCCGCCCTGTGGATCGGCGCCGCCGCGGTCGCCCTGGCTGCCGCCCTGGCCCTGCTCCTGCCCCGCCGCTCCACCACCCGGGCCGCCCGGGCCGCCCAGGCCGCCCAGGCCACGCAGTCCGCCCAGGCCACCCCCGCCCCCACCGCGGCCGTATCCACGGACAAGGTCCCCACCACCCGCTGAAGCCCCGGACGAGAGCGAAGGAACGACAGCCATGCCCGACGTGCCCTGGTCCACGCCCCACAAGCCCGCCCCCGATGCCGAGGTCTACGTCATGGCCTCCCGCTTCGAGACCGAGACCCTCATCGGGGCGCTCAGGTTCTTCCTCAAGGCCCCCGGCATCATCCGCCAGATCCGCAAGGCCCCCGGCGCCCACGGCGTCGCCCTCCGCGCCCGGGTGACCCGCCGCACCTTCCTGACCCTCTCCGCCTGGGAGGACCGGGACGCCCTCTACCGCTTCGCCCGCAGCGAGCCCCACCGCTCCGGCTCGCGCGCGGCCGCCGCCTTCATGAAGGAGTCCGCCTTCACCTACTGGACCGCGCCCGCCTCGGAGCTGCCCATCGGCTGGGCCGAGGCCGAGCGACGTCTGGCGGAGCGGAAGCAGGCCTACTGAGTGCCCCGCCGGGATGCAAGGGGGACGGACCGTACTCTTGTCCACGTGCAGGAACTCCACGACGCCCCCCTCGCCCCGCTGACCACCTTCCGCCTCGGCGGCCCGGCGGCCCGGCTGGTCACCGCGACCACCGACGCCGAGGTGGTCGACGCCGTACGCGCCGCCGACGCGAGCGGCACCCCCCTCCTGATCATCGGAGGCGGCAGCAATCTGGTCATCGGCGACCGGGGCTTCGCCGGAACCGCCCTGCGCATCGCGACCACGGGCTTCACCCTCGACGGCACCACGCTGGAACTCGCCGCCGGCGAGAACTGGAGCGACGCCGTCGCCCGCACCGTCGAGGCGGGCCTCGCGGGCATCGAATGCCTCGCCGGCATCCCCGGCTCGGCCGGAGCCACCCCGATCCAGAACGTCGGGGCGTACGGCCAGGAAGTCTGCGACACCATCACCGAGGTCGTCGCCTACGACCGCACCACCGGCGCGACGGTCACCCTCTCCGCCGCCGAATGCGCGTTCCGCTACCGCAACAGCACCTTCAAGGACCAGCCCGACCGCTACGTCGTGCTGCGCGTCCGCTTCGCCCTGGAGGACGCCGGCGGCCTCTCCGCCCCGGTGAAGTACCCCGAGACGGCCCGCGCCCTCGGCGTCGAGGCCGGCGACCGGGTCCCGGCCGCCCTCGCCCGCGAAACCGTCCTGCGCCTGCGCGCGGGCAAGGGCATGGTCCTCGACCCCGCGGACCACGACACCTGGTCCGCGGGCTCCTTCTTCCACAACCCGATCCTGACCGACGAGGCCTACGCCGCCTTCCTCGCCCGCGCCCAGGACCGCCTCGGCCCCGACACCGCCCCGCCGGCCTACCCGGCCGGCGAGGGCCGTACGAAGACCAGCGCGGCCTGGCTGATCGACAAGGCCGGATTCACCAAGGGCTACGGCACCGGCCCCGCCCGCATCTCCACCAAGCACACCCTCGCCCTCACCAACCGCGGCGAGGCCACCACCGAAGACCTCCTCACCCTGGCCCGCGAGGTCGTCGCCGGAGTCCACGCGGCGTTCGGAGTCACCCTCGTCAACGAGCCGGTGACGGTCGGCGTCCACCTCTGACATGCACTGCCCCCTGCACGGGGCCGGTACGGACCCCACCCGCCTGGTGGGCCGCGAGATCAGCCGGGTCGTCGCCTCCTGGCACATCTGCGAGGGCGAGCGCTCCGAGGCGCCGCTCGACGTCTGGCTGATCGACAGCGACGGCGAGTCCACGCGGATCACCACCGGCTCGGACCAGTGCCTCATCGTCGAGTCCGCCACGCCCCACGAGCCCTACGACATGGGGGAGTGGGGCCGGATCGAGGTCGGCGAGGACCTCGGCGACCACCCCTTCCTGCGCCACCTCGGCCAGACCGTCGCGTCGGTCGCCGAGTTCGCCGTCCCCGAGCAGGGCCGCACCCACCTGGAGATCGTCTTCACGGACGGCCACCGGGTGCGGGCCGACTGCTATGAGGGGGACCTGCGGCTCACCCGTTGAGCCAGTGGTCGATCCCGTCCAGCAGCTTGGCCCGTACGTCGTCGGGCGCGGCCGAACCGCGCACCGACTGCCGTGCCAGCTCGGCGAGCTCCGCGTCCGTGAAGGCGTGGTGGCGGCGGGCGATCTCGTACTGGGCCGCGAGCCGGGACCCGAACAGCAGCGGGTCGTCCGCACCCAGCGCCATGGGCACCCCGGCTTCGAAGAGTGTGCGCAGCGGCACGTCCTCGGGCCGCTCGTAGACGCCGAGCGCCACGTTGGAGGCCGGGCACACCTCGCAGGTGATCTGCCGGTCGGCGAGCCGCTTCAGCAGCCGGGGGTCCTCGGCGGCCCGTACGCCGTGCCCGATGCGGGCGGCGTGCAGATCGTCGAGGCAGTCGCGGACGGAGGAGGGCCCGGTGAGCTCGCCGCCGTGCGGGGCCGCGAGCAGGCCGCCCTCACGGGCGATGGCGAAGGCGCGGTCGAAGTCCCGGGCCATGCCGCGGCGTTCGTCGTTGGAGAGCCCGAAGCCGACGATGCCGCGGTCGGCGTAGCGGACGGCGAGGCGGGCGAGGGTGCGGGCGTCGAGGGGGTGCTTCATGCGGTTGGCGGCGATGAGGACCCGCATGCCCAGGCCGGTCTCGCGGGAGGCCGCGTCCACGGCGTCGAGGATGATCTCCACGGCCGGGATCATGCCGCCGAGCAGCGGGGCGTAGGAGGTGGGATCCACCTGGATCTCCAGCCACCCGCTGCCGTCCCGGACGTCCTCCTCGGCGGCCTCGCGGACCAGGCGCCGGATGTCGTCGGGCTCGCGCAGGCAGGAGCGGGCGGCGTCGTAGAGCCGCTGGAAGCGGAACCAGCCGCGCTCGTCCGTGGCCCGGAGCTTGGGCGGCTCTCCGGCGGTCAGGGCGTCCGGCAGCCGGACGCCGTACTTGTCGGCCAGCTCCAGCAGGGTCGACGGGCGCATCGAGCCGGTGAAGTGCAGGTGCAGGTGGGCCTTCGGCAGAAGCGTGAGATCGCGTACGTGCTCCATCTGGTGATCCTGCCGCATCGCTCACCGGATTGGCAGCGGATTACCTGAACGGGACATTGCCCGAACATGAATCTGACGCCGGCCGGCCCCTGCATCGTTCCCGGGGGCCGGAAACGCCGGAGCGGCGCCACCCCGACAGGGTGGCGCCGCTCCGTACCCGCTCCGCCCGACCGCCGGAGGCCGGGGCCCGGTCCTAGGCCTTGGCCTCCGCCAGGAGCTTCTGGACGCGGGAGACGCCCTCGACCAGGTCCTCGTCGCCCAGGGCGTAGGACAGGCGCAGGTAGCCCGGGGTGCCGAAGGCCTCGCCCGGGACGACCGCGACCTCGGCCTCGTCCAGGATCAGGGCCGCGAGCTCGACGGAGGTCTGCGGGCGCTTGCCGCGGATCTCCTTGCCGAGGAGCTCCTTCACCGACGGGTACGCGTAGAACGCGCCCTCGGGGGTCGGGCAGAAGACGCCGTCGATCTCGTTCAGCATCCTGACCATGGTCTGGCGGCGGCGGTCGAAGGCCTTGCGCATCTCCGCGACCGCGTCCAGGTTGCCCGAGACGGCGGCCAGTGCCGCGACCTGGGCCACGTTGGAGACGTTGGAGGTGGCGTGCGACTGCAGGTTGGTCGCCGCCTTGATGACGTCCTGCGGGGCGATGACCCAGCCCACGCGCCAGCCCGTCATCGCGTACGTCTTGGCGACGCCGTTGACGACGATGCACTTGTCGCGCAGCGCCGGGACCAGGACCGGCAGCGAGGTGAACTTCGCGTCGCCGTAGACCAGGTGCTCGTAGATCTCGTCCGTGAGCACCCACAGGCCGTGCTCGGCGGCCCACTCGCCGATCGCCTTCGCGTCGGCCTCGGAGTACACCGCGCCCGTCGGGTTGGACGGGGAGACGAACAGGACGACCTTGGTGCGCTCGGTGCGCGCGGCCTCCAGCTGCTCGACGGAGACCCGGTAGCCGGTGGTCTCGTCGGCGACGACCTCGACCGGGACGCCGCCCGCGAGGCGGATCGACTCCGGGTAGGTGGTCCAGTACGGGGCCGGGACGATGACCTCGTCGCCCGGGTCGAGGACGGCGGCGAAGGCCTCGTAGATGGCCTGCTTGCCGCCGTTGGTCACCAGGACCTGGGAGGCGTCCACCTCGTAGCCCGAGTCGCGCAGCGTCTTGGCGGCGATCGCGGCCTTCAGCTCGGGCAGACCGCCGGCCGGCGTGTAGCGGTGGTACTTCGGGTTGCGGCAGGCCTCGACCGCGGCCTCGACGATGTAGTCCGGGGTCGGGAAGTCGGGCTCGCCCGCACCGAAGCCGATCACCGGGCGCCCGGCGGCCTTGAGGGCCTTGGCCTTGGCGTCGACGGCGAGGGTGGCGGACTCGGAAATGGCGCCGATACGGGCGGACACCCGGCGCTCGGAGGAAGGCGTTGCAGAGGTCATGCGGCCAATCGTCCCAGACGCCTTCGAGCCGCCGCACACCGTTTCAAACACCGGACGGAGCAGGTCCGGATGTCTTCTGTTCGACGTCAGGGCCCGGACCACGTACACTCACCTGTCGTTGGTCCTCAACAGCCGCCCCAGAGCGTGAGCACTCCGTGCACTCGCTCGGATGCGGTAGGTTGGGGAACGCAAAGGGTCGTAGCTCAATTGGTAGAGCACTGGTCTCCAAAACCAGCGGTTGGGGGTTCGAGTCCCTCCGGCCCTGCTTCACACTCCTCTCGGACGTGTGCGCAGGTACGTACTTCGATGCAACGCCGTGCGGCGCAACCGGGCGCGGCTACGGCCACGACCCGGATTCAGGTGAGAGACGTGACGGACGCCCTGGGCTCCATCGACATGCCTGACGCCGAGGACGACACCCGCGAGAAGAAGGCCCGCAAGGGCGGCAAGCGCGGCAAGAAGGGCCCTCTCGGCCGTCTCGCGCTTTTCTACCGCCAGATCGTCGCGGAACTCCGCAAGGTCGTATGGCCCACCCGTAACCAGCTCTCGACGTACACCACCGTGGTGATTGTCTTCGTCGTCATCATGATCGGTCTGGTGACCGTGATTGACTATGGGTTCCAGGAAGCCATCAAGTTCGTCTTCGGCTGATCCCCGCGGAGGGCGGCGCCTTGATGGGTGCCGCCCGTTTTCGCATGTTCCACCACCTTTTGTATCCAGGAAGAAGCAGCCACCGTGTCTGACCCGAACCTGAACGTGAGCCACGACTCCGTCGAGTCCGTCGAGGACGAGCTCGACATCGTCGAGGCGGCAGACGCTGTGGACCCCGACGAGGCCGAGCTCGCCGACGCCGAGGCCGGCATCGCCGCCGAGGAAGCCGCCCTGCACGTCGAGGACGAGGTCGACGCCGAGGCCGATGACGACGCCGACGCCGAAGAGGCCGACGACGTCGAGGACGAGGACGAGGACGCCGACGAGGACGAGGGCGACGCCCTGGCCGAGGCCGACGAGGAGGCCGAAGAGGCCGCCGAGGTCGAGCCCGCCGAGCCGGTCGACCCCATCCAGGCCCTCCGTGACGAGCTGCGCCTGCTCCCCGGCGAGTGGTACGTGATCCACACCTACGCGGGCTACGAGAAGCGCGTGAAGGCGAACCTCGAACAGCGTGCCGTCTCGCTGAACGTCGAGGAGTTCATCTACCAGGCCGAGGTGCCCGAGGAAGAGATCGTCCAGATCAAGAACGGCGAGCGCAAGAACGTCCGGCAGAACAAGCTGCCCGGTTACGTTCTCGTCCGCATGGATCTGACGAACGAGTCCTGGGGCGTCGTCCGCAACACCCCGGGCGTCACCGGCTTCGTGGGCAACGCCTACGACCCGTACCCGCTGACCCTCGACGAGATCGTCAAGATGCTCGCCCCCGAGGCGCAGGAGAAGGCGGCCAAGCAGGCTGCCGAGGAGGCCGGTCTGCCGGCCCCCGCCGTCAAGCGCACCATCGAGGTCCTGGACTTCGAGGTCGGCGACTCGGTCACCGTCACCGACGGCCCGTTCGCCACGCTGCAGGCGACGATCAACGAGATCAACCCGGACTCCAAGAAGGTCAAGGGCCTCGTGGAGATCTTCGGCCGCGAGACCCCGGTCGAGCTGAGCTTCGACCAGATCCAGAAGAACTGATCCAGATCTTCTGAGCGACGCTTCCGAAACAGGTCAGACCAGCCCGCGAAGGGCGGTCTGACCTGCTCGGTTTTTAGCCCCGCGCCTATACCCGCTATCGTGGTGCGGTATGCCTCCATCCGGATGACCGGTTGGCGGCTGAAAACTCTCACTAGGACCCGGAGAGAGCAATGCCTCCCAAGAAGAAGAAGATCACGGGGCTTATCAAGCTCCAGATCAAGGCCGGTGCGGCCAACCCGGCTCCGCCGGTCGGCCCCGCGCTCGGTCAGCACGGCGTCAACATCATGGAGTTCTGCAAGGCCTACAACGCCGCGACCGAGTCGCAGCGTGGCATGGTCGTGCCGGTGGAGATCACGGTCTACGAGGACCGTTCCTTCACCTTCATCACCAAGACTCCGCCGGCCGCGCGCCTCATCCTGAAGAGCGCGGGCGTGGAGAAGGGCTCTGGCGAGCCGCACAAGACCAAGGTCGCCAAGCTGACGCGTGACCAGGTCCGCGAGATCGCCACGATCAAGATGCCCGACCTGAACGCCAACGACATCGACGCCGCCGAGAAGATCATCGCCGGCACCGCGCGTTCGATGGGCATCACGGTCGAAGGCTGATTCAGCCACCCCAGCACGACAGTGGTAGGACCAAGCGCTGGTCCGCACCACGACTCCACGCCTGAAGTCACAACACAGGAGCAGAAGTGAAGCGCAGCAAGACTCTCCGCGCTGCGGACGCCAAGGTCGACCGGGAGAAGCTCTACGCCCCGCTCGAGGCCGTCCGTCTCGCCAAGGAGACCTCCGCGACCAAGTTCGACAGCACCGTCGAGGTCGCCTTCCGTCTGGGTGTCGACCCGCGTAAGGCCGACCAGATGGTCCGTGGCACCGTGAACCTCCCGCACGGCACCGGCAAGACCGCCCGGGTCCTGGTCTTCGCGACCGGTGACCGTGCTGCGGCCGCGGTGGCCGCCGGCGCCGACATTGTCGGCGACGACGAGCTGATCAACGAGATCGCGAAGGGCAACCGCCTCAACGAGTTCGACGCCGTTGTGGCCACCCCGGACCTCATGGGCAAGGTCGGCCGCCTCGGCCGCGTGCTCGGTCCCCGTGGCCTCATGCCGAACCCGAAGACCGGCACCGTCACGATGGACGTCGCCAAGGCTGTCACCGAGATCAAGGGTGGCAAGATCGAGTTCCGCGTCGACAAGCACTCGAACCTGCACTTCATCATCGGCAAGGTCTCCTTCTCCGATGAGCAGCTGGTCGAGAACTACGCGGCGGCCCTGGACGAGATCATCCGTCTGAAGCCGTCCGCCGCCAAGGGCCGCTACATCAAGAAGGCCGCCCTCAGCACCACGATGGGCCCCGGCATCCAGCTGGACTCCAACCGCACCCGGAACCTCCTCGTCGAGGAAGACCCGGCCGCTGTCTGATCCGGCCTCTGCCTGATCCGACCACCGAGTGGTTGAACGGGCCCTTCGCCCCCTTCCGGGGGGCGAAGGGCCCGTTTTCTGCTTCATGTGCGAATGCTGTGCGATTACTGTCGGTGGTGAGACGTACAGTCATTGCCGGCAGCACGGCCACGGGCAACACCGCCCGGAGCGGGCCGCTGCCTCGCACACCCGGGGTGGGGAACACATGAACGCGTACCACAAGAAGGCCGTCGGAGCCGTCCTGGCCGCGCTCCTGCTCGCAGGCGGCGCCACCGCGTGCGAGAACGGGGACGGAGCGAAGAAGAAGGACAACGGGGCCTCGGCGGCCCCGTCCCAGGCCGCGAAGAAGCCGGGGGAGGCCGCGCCGGCCGCCTACCTGGAGAAGACGAAGAAGAAGTCCGAGGAGATCACCTCCCTCGGCTACACCATGGCCGGCAAGGCCGGGGGGCAGAGCATCGCCGGCGAGGTCGCCATGCGGCTCAAGCCCGCGATGGCCATGTCGATGAAGATGGACTCGCCCGAGCAGCCGGGCGCGAAGGTGGAGATGCGGCTCGTCGACGGCGCCATGTACATGGGCAGCGACGGCAAGTGGCTGAAGTTCGACCTCAAGGCCCTGGCTCCGGAGCAGGCCACGGAGCTGGACTCGCTCGGCTCGGCCCCGCAGGGCCAGAACCCGGCCGACACGGCGGGCAGCCTGAGCGCCTCCAAGGACCTCAAGAAGGTCGGCGAGGAGACCATCGACGGCCAGAAGACGACGCACCTGGCCGGCACCGTCACGCTCGACGAGCTGAAGGCCCTCAGCGCCACCTCGACCCCCGAGGCCAAGGACCGCCAGGAGAAGAACGCCAAGGCGCTCGAAGAGCAGGGCATCAAGAGCCTGACCATGGACATCTGGATCGACGAGGCCGACCAGGCCAAGCAGGTCCGCACGCGGGGCCAGGGCACGTCCGGCCCGATGGACATCACCATCAAGTTCAAGGACATCAACAAGCCGGTCGAGGTCTCGGCGCCGCCGGCCGACCAGATCGTGGACCTGGCCGAGATGATGAAGGACTCGGGCGGCACGGGCGGCGCCTGACCGCGCCCCGCACACCTGACACCGGGCCCTCCGCCTCCCTTCCGGGAGCCGGAGGGCCCGTTTTCGTCGTGGCGGCCTTTTCGATGTTCCGCGTAGGGTCGGGGCGTAGCGGGACCGCACACGGGGGAGAACCAGATGAATCAGGCTGTCCGGACACGGGCCGGCGCCGCCATGGCGGGGGCCCTGCTGCTCATGGGCGGCCTCACGGCCTGCGACGGCGCGGCGGAGGCCGGCGCGGGCGGGGGCGCGGCCGACGGGGGCGCCACGACTCCCGCGGCCCCGGCGCCGTCCCCCGTGGAGGCGGTGAAGGCGTCCTGGCTCAAGACGGCGGCGGCGAAGTCCGCCATGGCCGAGATCTCCGGCACGGACAGCGACGGCAAGACCACCACCCAGACCGGCACGAAGGGCTGGTACCCGTCGGCCCACGACCTGAAGATCAAGGGCCCCACGTCGGAGTCCCGCTCCGTCATGACCGGTGACGTGGTCTACACCGAGCTCAAGACCCCGGTCGACGGCAAGCCCTGGATGAAGCTGGACCTGTCCGCGGGAGGCGAGCCGGGCGTACGGATGAACGAGGACCCGGCGGAGGACCTCGCCCTGCTCCTGGGCCAGCCCAAGGTCGCCCTGGTCCCGGCGACGGCCACCGACGCCCCCGCGTCCCGGCACTACCGGGCCCTTCTCACCGGCGCGGACCTGCAGGCGGCCGACGAGTCCACCAAGGTGATGCCGGAGCGGGACCGCCGGTACCTCCACGAGTCCGTGAAGCACCTCACGGCCCTGGAGGCGGACGTGTGGATCGGCAGGGACGGCTTCCCCGTGCGCGTCCTCATGGTGAGCAAGGACGACAAGGGAACCTCCAGCACCACCGCCACCTTCGACGGCTTCGGGCAGGTCGCCCCGGTGAAGGCCCCGCCGGCCGACCAGGTCGCCGACTTCGACGCGGTGCTGAAGGGTGGCTCCTGAGGCGATTTGCCTCGTCCGGTTGCCTTCGCGTACGCTTCCGGAGAAGCCAAAGACCGCTGGTCGTTGCCGTGCTCGAAAGAGGGCGGTGGCCGAAGGATTCGCTGCGAGCGGACGTCCTGCGCAGGTGTTCGAGGAAAGTTCCCGGAATTTCATTTCGGTTGAGCCGTGCCCCGTGCGCCATGCGCCGGGGCGTTTTGTTTGTCCAGCCCCTTCTGAGCGGTCCTCATCACCCGGAAGGAGGCCGACGCTCTATGGCAAGGCCCGACAAGGCTGCTGCGGTAGCCGAGCTTGAGGACCAGTTCCGCAGCTCGAACGCCGTTGTGCTGACCGAGTACCGGGGTCTCACCGTTGCGCAGCTCAAGACGCTGCGTCGTTCGCTCGGTGAGAACGCCCAGTACGCCGTGGTGAAGAACACGCTGACCAAGATTGCGGCCAACAACGCCGGGATCACCTCGCTCGACGACCAGTTCACCGGTCCGACGGGCGCCGCCTTCATCACCGGTGACCCGGTGGAGTCGGCGAAGGGTCTTCGTGACTTCGCCAAGGAGAACCCGAACCTCATCATCAAGGGCGGTGTCCTTGACGGTAAGGCGCTGACCGCCGATGAGATCAAGAAGCTCGCGGACCTCGAGTCCCGCGAGGTTCTGCTCAGCAAGCTGGCCGGCGCGTTCAAGGGCAAGCAGTCCCAGGCTGCCTCGCTCTTCCAGGCGCTGCCGTCGAAGTTCGTCCGCACTGCGGAAGCGCTTCGCGTCAAGCTCGCCGAGCAGGGCGGTGCCGAGTAATTCGGCTCGCGCACTGATCTACGCCGCCTAGTGCGTGGGTCGTAGCGGGCCGTTACGCCCGCCTCTCAATACATCCGGCACCTGCCGAATTAGTGGAAGGATCGCCCATCATGGCGAAGCTCTCTCAGGACGACCTCCTCGCCCAGTTCGAGGAGATGACCCTCATCGAGCTCTCCGAGTTCGTGAAGGCCTTCGAGGAGAAGTTCGACGTCACCGCCGCCGCGGCCGTCGCCGTTGCCGGTCCGGCCGGTGTCGGCCCCGCCGCCGAGGCCGAGGAGGAGAAGGACGAGTTCGACGTCATCCTCACCGGTGCGGGCGACAAGAAGATCCAGGTCATCAAGGTCGTGCGCGAGCTGACCTCCCTGGGTCTGAAGGAGGCCAAGGACCTCGTCGACGGCACCCCGAAGCCGGTCCTCGAGAAGGTCAACAAGGAGGCCGCTGACAAGGCCGCCGAGGCCCTCAAGGCCGCCGGCGCTGGCGTCGAGGTCAAGTAACACCTCTGGGGCCCTCTGAGGCCCCTCCAAAGGGCGATCACCCGTAAGGGTGGTCGCCCTTTGGCGTACCCCCAGTGCCTGACTTGCCCTGGTCTCGTTGGGGAGTAGGGTGATCATCGTTGCCCCGGTGCGGGGTCCGCGGATGATCCGCTCGGAGCACGGGGCCTTGACGAACGGCCAGCGGCGCGCAATTCTCAGAGCCGTCGCCAGCTCGGCCGGGTCGATCCCGGATTCGAGGCATGGATCGACTACGAAGAGGGCAGTACTGATACGCGCTCTGTGTGCGAGGGTCGCAGCGTTGGTGTTGGTTTGAACGAGCTGGGGAAGGCCTGTTGCCGGTTTCCGGAAACCTGGTCTGGACATCAGTGAGCCGAGTGGCTACACTGACCCTTTGCGCTGCCTGTTAGCTGACCCCTGCCCGTCGCCAGGGTCATGCCCACGCTTGAGCACACCTGATTGATACGCCCCGACCTGGTCTTTCGGCCAGCTGGGGAGGGTCTGTCTTCTGTGTCGGCTGGGACCGGTACGCGCGTAGTGAGTCCGAGCCCTCGGAAGGACCCCCTCTTGGCCGCCTCGCGCAACGCCTCGACCAATACGAACAACGGTGCCAGCACCGCCCCGCTGCGCATCTCCTTTGCAAAGATCAAGGAGCCCCTCGAGGTTCCGAACCTCCTGGCGCTGCAGACCGAGAGCTTTGACTGGCTGCTCGGTAACGCCGCCTGGAAGTCTCGCGTCGAGTCGGCGCTTGAGAGTGGACAGGACGTCCCCACCAAGTCCGGTCTGGAAGAGATCTTCGAGGAGATCTCGCCGATCGAGGACTTCTCCGGGTCGATGTCGCTGACCTTCCGCGACCACCGTTTCGAGCCGGCGAAGAACTCTGTCGACGAGTGCAAGGAGCGCGACTTCACGTACGCGGCGCCGCTCTTCGTCACGGCCGAGTTCACGAACAACGAGACCGGTGAGATCAAGTCTCAGACGGTCTTCATGGGCGACTTCCCGCTCATGACCAACAAGGGCACCTTCGTCATCAACGGCACCGAGCGCGTCGTCGTGTCGCAGCTCGTCCGTTCCCCGGGTGTCTACTTCGACTCCTCCATCGACAAGACCTCCGACAAGGACATCTTCTCCGCCAAGATCATCCCGTCCCGGGGTGCCTGGCTGGAGATGGAGGTCGACAAGCGCGACATGGTCGGTGTCCGCATCGACCGCAAGCGCAAGCAGTCCGTCACCGTCCTCCTGAAGGCTCTCGGCTGGACCACCGAGCAGATCCTCGAAGAGTTCGGCGAGTACGAGTCCATGCGCGCCACCCTGGAGAAGGACCACACCCAGGGCCAGGACGACGCGCTGCTGGACATCTACCGCAAGCTGCGTCCGGGCGAACCGCCGACCCGCGAGGCCGCTCAGACGCTGCTCGAGAACCTCTACTTCAACCCGAAGCGCTACGACCTCGCCAAGGTCGGCCGCTACAAGGTGAACAAGAAGCTCGGCGCCGACGAGCCGCTGGACGCCGGTGTGCTCACCACCGACGACATCATCGCGACGATCAAGTACCTCGTGAAGCTCCACGCGGGCGAGACCGAGACCACCGGTGAGTCGGGCCGTTCGATCGTCGTCGAGACCGACGACATCGACCACTTCGGCAACCGTCGTCTGCGCAACGTCGGCGAGCTCATCCAGAACCAGGTCCGCACGGGTCTGGCTCGTATGGAGCGCGTCGTGCGCGAGCGCATGACCACGCAGGACGTCGAGGCGATCACGCCGCAGACCCTGATCAACATCCGGCCGGTCGTCGCCTCCATCAAGGAGTTCTTCGGCACCAGCCAGCTGTCGCAGTTCATGGACCAGAACAACCCGCTGTCGGGTCTGACGCACAAGCGTCGTCTCTCGGCGCTGGGTCCCGGTGGTCTGTCCCGTGAGCGGGCCGGCTTCGAGGTCCGTGACGTCCACCCGTCGCACTACGGCCGCATGTGCCCGATCGAGACGCCTGAAGGCCCGAACATCGGTCTGATCGGCTCGCTCGCCTCCTACGGCCGCGTCAACGCGTTCGGTTTCGTGGAGACCCCGTACCGCAAGGTCGTCGAGGGCGTCGTCACCGACGACGTCGACTACCTGACCGCGGACGAGGAAGACCGCTTCGTGATCGCCCAGGCCAACGCCGGCCTGAACGACGAGATGCGCTTCACCGAGAACCGCGTGCTGGTCCGCCGTCGTGGCGGCGAGATCGACTACATCGCCGGCGACGACGTCGACTACATGGACGTCTCCCCGCGCCAGATGGTGTCCGTCGCGACCGCGATGATCCCCTTCCTGGAGCACGACGACGCCAACCGTGCCCTCATGGGCGCGAACATGATGCGCCAGGCCGTTCCGCTCATCAAGGCGGAGGCCCCGCTCGTCGGCACCGGCATGGAGTACCGCTGTGCGGTCGACGCCGGTGACTCGATCAAGGCGGAGAAGGACGGTGTCGTCCAGGAGGTCTCGGCCGACTACATCACCGTCGCCAACGACGACGGCACGTACACCACGTACCGCGTCGCCAAGTTCTCCCGCTCGAACCAGGGCACCTCGGTCAACCAGAAGGTCATCGTCAACGAGGGTGACCGCATCATCGAGGCCCAGGTCCTCGCCGACGGTCCCGCGACCGAAGAGGGCGAAATGGCCCTCGGCAAGAACCTGCTCGTCGCGTTCATGCCCTGGGAAGGCCACAACTACGAGGACGCGATCATCCTGTCGCAGCGCCTCGTGCAGGACGACGTCCTCTCCTCGATCCACATCGAGGAGCACGAGGTCGACGCCCGTGACACCAAGCTGGGCCCCGAGGAGATCACCCGGGACATCCCGAACGTCTCCGAAGAGGTCCTCGCGGACCTCGACGAGCGCGGCATCATCCGCATCGGTGCGGACGTCGTCGCCGGCGACATCCTGGTCGGCAAGGTCACGCCCAAGGGTGAGACCGAGCTGACCCCGGAGGAGCGCCTGCTCCGCGCGATCTTCGGTGAGAAGGCCCGCGAGGTGCGTGACACCTCGCTCAAGGTCCCTCACGGTGAGATCGGCAAGGTCATCGGTGTCCGCGTCTTCGACCGCGAGGAGGGCGACGAGCTTCCTCCGGGCGTGAACCAGCTGGTCCGCGTCTACGTCGCCCAGAAGCGCAAGATCACCGACGGTGACAAGCTCGCCGGCCGCCACGGCAACAAGGGTGTCATCTCCAAGATCCTTCCGATCGAGGACATGCCCTTCCTTGAGGACGGCACGCCGGTCGACATCATCCTGAACCCGCTGGGTGTCCCGTCCCGAATGAACCCGGGACAGGTCCTGGAGATCCACCTCGGCTGGCTCGCCAGCCGCGGCTGGGACGTCTCCGGCCTCGCGGAGGACTGGGCCGAGCGTCTGAAGGTCATCGGCGCCGACCGCGTCGAGCCCGGTACCAACGTCGCCACCCCGGTGTTCGACGGCGCCCGCGAGGACGAGCTCGCCGGCCTGTTCGAGCACACCATCCCGAACCGCGACGGTGACCGCCTGGTCCTCCCGTCCGGCAAGGCGCGCCTGTTCGACGGCCGCTCCGGTGAGCCGTTCCCGGACCCGATCTCGATCGGGTACATGTACATCCTCAAGCTCCACCACCTGGTCGACGACAAGCTCCACGCGCGTTCGACCGGTCCCTACTCGATGATCACGCAGCAGCCGCTGGGTGGTAAGGCGCAGTTCGGTGGCCAGCGCTTCGGTGAGATGGAGGTGTGGGCGCTTGAGGCTTATGGCGCCGCTTACGCCCTCCAGGAGCTGCTGACCATCAAGTCCGATGACGTCACCGGCCGCGTGAAGGTCTACGAGGCCATCGTCAAGGGCGAGAACATCCCCGAGCCGGGCATTCCCGAGTCCTTCAAGGTGCTCATCAAGGAAATGCAGTCGCTCTGCCTCAACGTGGAGGTGCTGTCCTCGGACGGCATGTCCATCGAGATGCGCGACACCGACGAGGACGTCTTCCGCGCGGCGGAGGAGCTCGGTATCGACCTGTCCCGGCGCGAGCCGAGCAGCGTCGAAGAGGTCTGACGGGCCTGACGGGGGGCTCGCTCAAGAGCCCCCCGTCATCCCCGGGACCGTTCAGACCATGATTGAGACTCGACCCCGAAAGAGGGATTGACGCACAGTGCTCGACGTCAACTTCTTCGACGAGCTGCGGATCGGCCTTGCCACCGCGGACGACATCCGAACCTGGTCGCACGGCGAGGTCAAGAAGCCGGAGACCATCAACTACCGCACCCTCAAGCCCGAGAAGGACGGACTCTTCTGCGAGAAGATCTTCGGTCCTACCCGGGACTGGGAGTGCTACTGCGGCAAGTACAAGCGTGTCCGCTTCAAGGGCATCATCTGTGAGCGCTGTGGCGTCGAGGTCACGCGCGCCAAGGTGCGCCGTGAGCGGATGGGCCACATCGAGCTTGCCGCTCCCGTCACCCACATCTGGTACTTCAAGGGCGTCCCGTCGCGCCTGGGCTACCTGCTGGACCTCGCGCCGAAGGACCTCGAAAAGGTCATCTACTTCGCCGCGTACATGATCACGTTCGTCGACGACGAGCGCCGCCAGCGCGACCTGCCGTCGCTGGAGGCCCACGTCTCCGTCGAGCGCCAGCAGATCGAGAACCGCCGTGACGCGGACCTCGAAGGCCGGGCCAAGAAGCTCGAGACCGACCTGGCCGAGCTTGAGGCCGAGGGTGCGAAGGCCGACGTGCGCCGCAAGGTGCGCGAGGGTGCCGAGCGCGAGATGAAGCAGCTCCGTGACCGCGCCCAGCGCGAGATCGACCGCCTCGACGAGGTGTGGAACCGCTTCAAGAACCTCAAGGTCCAGGACCTGGAGGGCGACGAGCTGCTCTACCGCGAGCTGCGCGACCGCTTCGGTACGTACTTCGACGGTTCGATGGGTGCCGCGGCGCTGCAGAAGCGCCTGGAGTCCTTCGACCTGGAGGAGGAGGCCGAGCGCCTCCGCGAGATCATCCGTACCGGCAAGGGCCAGAAGAAGACCCGTGCGCTCAAGCGCCTCAAGGTCGTCTCCGCGTTCCTGCAGACCAGCAACAGCCCCAAGGGCATGGTTCTGGACTGCGTCCCGGTCATCCCGCCGGACCTGCGTCCGATGGTGCAGCTGGACGGTGGCCGCTTCGCGACCTCCGACCTGAACGACCTGTACCGCCGCGTGATCAACCGCAACAACCGCCTGAAGCGCCTTCTCGACCTCGGTGCCCCCGAGATCATCGTGAACAACGAGAAGCGCATGCTCCAGGAGGCGGTCGACGCCCTCTTCGACAACGGCCGTCGCGGTCGCCCGGTCACGGGCCCCGGCAACCGTCCGCTGAAGTCCCTGAGCGACATGCTCAAGGGCAAGCAGGGTCGATTCCGTCAGAACCTCCTCGGCAAGCGCGTGGACTACTCCGCGCGTTCCGTGATCGTCGTCGGTCCGCAGCTGAAGCTGCACCAGTGTGGTCTGCCCAAGGCCATGGCGCTGGAGCTCTTCAAGCCGTTCGTGATGAAGCGCCTGGTCGACCTGAACCACGCGCAGAACATCAAGTCGGCGAAGCGCATGGTCGAGCGCGGCCGCACGGTCGTGTACGACGTCCTCGAAGAGGTCATCRCSGAGCACCCGGTSCTSCTSAACCGTGCGCCCACGCTGCACCGYCTCGGCATCCAGGCSTTCGAGCCSCAGCTSGTCGARGGCAAGGCCATCCAGATCCACCCGCTCGTCTGCACCGCGTTCAACGCGGACTTCGACGGTGACCAGATGGCCGTGCACCTCCCGCTCTCCGCGGAGGCGCAGGCCGAGGCCCGCATCCTGATGCTGTCCTCGAACAACATCCTCAAGCCGGCCGACGGCCGTCCGGTCACGATGCCGACGCAGGACATGGTCCTGGGTCTGTTCTTCCTGACCACCGACGGTGAGCTCCGTGACGTCAAGGGCGAGGGCCGTGCGTTCGGCTCCACCGCCGAGGCGATCATGGCGTTCGACGCCGGCGAGCTCGCGCTGCAGTCGTCCGTCGACATCCGCTTCCCGGTGGGCACCATCCCGCCGCGCGGCTGGGTGGCGCCGGTCGCCGAAGAGGGCGAGCAGGAGTTCCAGCCGGGCGACAGCTTCCGTCTGAAGACGACCCTGGGTCGCGCGCTCTTCAACGAGCTGCTGCCCGAGGACTACCCGTTCGTCGACTACTCGGTGGGCAAGAAGCAGCTCTCCGAGATCGTCAACGACCTGGCGGAGCGCTACCCCAAGGTCATCGTGGCGGCGACGCTCGACAACCTGAAGGCGGCCGGCTTCCACTGGGCGACCCGTTCGGGCGTCACCGTGGCCATCTCCGACGTCGTCGTTCCCGAGGCGAAGAAGGAAATCGTCGCGGGCTACGAGGCCAAGGACGAGAAGGTCCAGAAGCAGTACGAGCGCGGTCTGATCACCAAGGAAGAGCGCACTCAGGAGCTCATCCAGATCTGGACGCAGGCGACCAACGAGGTCGCCGAGGCGATGAACGCGAACTTCCCCAAGACGAACCCCATCTTCATGATGGTTGACTCGGGTGCCCGAGGAAACATGATGCAGATGCGACAGATCGCCGGTATGCGTGGTCTGGTGTCGAACGCGAAGAACGAGACCATCCCGCGTCCGATCAAGGCGTCCTTCCGTGAGGGCCTCACCGTTCTGGAGTACTTCATCTCCACGCACGGTGCCCGTAAGGGTCTGGCGGACACCGCCCTGCGTACCGCCGACTCGGGTTACCTCACCCGTCGTCTGGTGGACGTCTCGCAGGACGTCATCATCCGCGAGGAGGACTGCGGCACCGAGCGCGGCCTCAAGCTCAAGATCGGTGTCAAGGACGAGGCGGGTGTCCTCCGCAAGGCGGACGACGTCGAGACCTCCGTGTACGCCCGCATGCTGGCCGAGGACGTCGTCATCGACGGCAAGGTCATCGCGCCGGCGAACGTGGACCTCGGCGACGTGCTCATCGACGCCCTCATCGCGAACGGCGTCGAGGAGGTCAAGACCCGCTCGGTCCTGACCTGCGAGTCCGCCGTCGGCACCTGTGCCTTCTGCTACGGCCGCTCGCTGGCCACCGGCAAGCTGGTCGACATCGGTGAGGCGGTCGGCATCATCGCCGCCCAGTCCATCGGTGAGCCCGGTACCCAGCTGACGATGCGTACCTTCCACACCGGTGGTGTGGCCGGTGACGACATCACGCAGGGTCTGCCGCGTGTCGTCGAGCTCTTCGAGGCCCGTACCCCGAAGGGTGTCGCCCCGATCTCCGAGGCCGCCGGCCGCGTGCGGATCGAGGAGACCGAGAAGACGAAGAAGATCGTCATCACGCCCGACGACGGCAGCGAGGAGACGGCCTTCCCGATCTCCAAGCGCGCCAAGGTCATCGTGCACGAGGGCGACCACGTCGAGGTGGGCCAGAAGCTCACCATGGGTGCCACCAACCCGCACGACGTGCTGCGCATCCTCGGCCAGCGTGCCGTCCAGGTCCACCTGGTCGGCGAAGTCCAGAAGGTCTACAACTCGCAGGGCGTGTCGATCCACGACAAGCACATCGAGATCATCATCCGGCAGATGCTGCGCCGCGTGACGATCATCGAGTCCGGCGACGCGGAGCTCCTGCCGGGCGAGCTCGTCGAGCGCTCGAAGTTCGAGACCGAGAACCGTCGTGTGGTCACCGAGGGCGGTCACCCCGCCTCCGGCCGTCCGCAGCTGATGGGTATCACCAAGGCCTCGCTGGCGACGGAATCCTGGCTGTCGGCCGCCTCCTTCCAGGAGACGACCCGAGTCCTGACGGATGCGGCGATCAACGCCAAGTCCGACAGCCTCATCGGCCTCAAGGAGAACGTCATCATCGGTAAGCTCATCCCGGCCGGTACGGGTCTGTCCCGCTACCGCAACATCCGGGTCGAGCCCACCGAAGAGGCCAAGGCCGCGATGTACTCGGCCGTCGGCTACGACGACATCGACTACTCGCCCTTCGGCACCGGCTCCGGCCAGGCTGTCCCGCTGGAGGACTACGACTACGGCCCGTACAACGGCTGAGTCGCAGCAGAGCAGTAACCGCAGGGCGGTCACCCGAGAGGGTGGCCGCCCTGCGGCGTTTGCGGGGTCTGGGGCTCAGCGGGTGCGGGTGTCGCCCCGCCGGCAGTTCAGCCGGCGCTCCCGCCTCCCCGGACGGCGAAGCCGTCCGTTCCGGCCGCGGGCGTCACGCCTTCGAGGGATCCGGTCGAGGGATCCGGTGAGGGCGGGACGGAGCTGGGGGCTGGAGCCGCGGGCCGCAGCCGGTCAGAGCGGGGTGGTGCCGGCGCGGCGGCGCCTGCGGAAGTGGGTGGTGAGGGGGACTGCCAGGAGGGTGAGGAGGGCCAGGGCGGCGGCTGCGAGGCCGGGGGTGAGGCCCTTCGGGGTGAAGGTGCAGGAGACCTTGTCGGTGCCCGGGGTGAGGGGGACCGCGAGCAGGCCGTGGAAGGGGCGGACCGGGGCGGTGCACTGCCAGCCGGGGACGGCCGTCGTCGCGAGGACGGCGGTGCCGGTGGAGCCCTTCGGGAGGGTGGCCTCGATGGTGTGGCCGCCCGCGCTGACCTTGGTGGCGCCGGTGGCGGTGAGGTGGCCGACCGTCTCGTCCAGGGCGGCGCGGTCCAGGCAGCCGATGGGGTGGGCGCCCGCGGTGGCGCCCCGGGAGTGGGTGTCGACGGTGACCTCCAGGCGGCCGGACGCGGGGACCGGGCCCAGGGGGAGGACGCCGCTCATGCGGTCTTCCAGCGTCTGCCGGGTGGCTCCGGCGTGGAGGGTGCCGTAGAGCTCGGGGGAGTACCAGTAGGCCTCGGAGCCGGGGGTGCACTGGGCCGCGTACGTCTGCGCGGTGGGGGTGCCGCCGCGGGTGACCTCGGGGACCTCGTAGACGGTGGCGCCGAGGACGGCCTCCTGGCGGGCGTAGACGCTGTCCGCCGGGTGGGGGGAGGTGTACGGGGTGGCGGGGCGGACGGTGACCAGGGGCGGGGCCGGGAACTTCGAGCCCGTCCAGGTGCCCGGGGTGGTGCTGGGGCGGACCCGGGCGCCGATGGAGAAGATCGCGTCGAGCACCGGGTTGTCGGCGCCGAAGAAGGTCCGGCCGTCGTTCTTGAAGCCGTAGCCGAGGGGTTCCAGGGCCTGGTACGTGGCCTCCGGCAGGTAGCTGCTGTAGTACTGCGGGCCCTCCGCCCGCAGGGCGAGGCCGTCGTTGTACGAGGTCTGCGGCGCGCCGGAATCCGTCCGGTAGGCGGGCCAGCCGTCCACCCCTCGGACCGCTTCGAAGTGGCGGGTGATCGACTGGCTGGAGGTGGCGGCCGGCTTGGCCCAGCRCTCGCGGGCGCGGCGGGCGTCGGCGTTGGCCGCGGCGACCGTGGACTCGGCGAAGACCACGCCGACCATGAGGACCGCGGCGACGGGGACGAGGTGGCGGCGCTTGTCGCCGAGCGCGAGCAGGGTCAGGGCGAGCAGGGAGACGGCTCCGCCGCCCAGGACCGCCGGCCAGGTCCAGCCGCCGAAGTCGTCGGTGTGGCGCAGTACGAAGGTGGCCGCGACCAGGAGGGCGGCGGCCAGTGCCAGGTGCAGCGGGCGCGGCCGGTTGGCCAGCGCCAGCCAGGCCACGATGACCACCATGCCGCTGAAGACGAAGGCCTCGCGGTACGGATTGCCGTTCGGTACGGCCAGTCCGTGCCACACGTACTGGGTCGGCGGGAACTGGAAGGAGGCGACGACCAGCAGCGTCGCCGCCGCCCACACCAGGCGGGTCTTCTTCGCGATCGCGGTGTTGAAGAGGAAGCTGCCCGCCAGGATCAGCCCCAGCGAGGCCACGTACAGGCGCGGCCGGCCGCCCCACAGGTGGGTGGCCGGGAGCATTCCGGCGAGGAAGACCTCGATGCGGACGGGGTCGAAGGCGGCCGCCTTGGTGGGCTGCGCCGCCCCGCTGGACAGGAACGACGGCAGGAGGAGCGGCAGGGTCAGCAGGATGCCCACGACCGTCGCGGAGGCGGCCCGCCACAGGGCGCGCAGGCGCTGCGCACCGGTCAGGTCCAGGGTGACCAGGCGGACGGCCAGCAGGACGCAGGCGGCCATCGTGGCCATCATGGCGGTGTAGAAGTTCCCGTACCACGCGAGGGCGACGAAGAGGGCGACGCCCGGCCAGCGCCGTTCCTCCAGGCACCATTCGACGGCGATGCCGAGCAGCGGGAGCGCGACCAGGCCCCACAGCCACATCGGGATGTACGAGGCGTCGCTCAGCGCCCACCCGCACAGCCCGTACACGGCCCCGAGGACGCCCCGCTGCCACCAGGGGCCGGCCTGGAGCTTGCCGAGGTAGACGGTCATCAGCGCGGCGGCCGCGCCCATCGTGACCGGGGTGATCGCGAAGACGGCCAGGTCCACGTGTTCGCGCGGGACGAGGACGGCGAGCCAGGAGAAGGGGTTGCCGAGGTAGGTGTAGTAGTCGGACAGGAACTGCTGTCCGAAGCCTCCGCTCCAGCTGAACACCACGTCGCCGGAGGCCTGGCCGTGGACCAGGTCCCACAGGGCGCGGTGGAAGGGCACGTACTGGTTGGCCTGGTCGTTGATGGCCCGGCCGGTGTTGCCGAAGGGGAAGCTGCCGCGCGCCGCCCAGGCCGCGCAGAAGGCGCCCGAGGTGACGAGGAAGGCCAGCAGGGGCCCGTAGAGGCGGGTCAGCCGCCCGCCGGGGCGTGGTGACCCGGGGGTCCGGCCGCCGTCCGGGGGCGGGGTGTCCGCCGTCGTCGGCTCCGAGGTGACCGTCCCCAATGTCCTGCTCCTGGCGCTCGTACGTCTTTGGTCTGACTCGCTGGGATTCGCTGGCAGTGTAGTTCGCCCGCTCTACCACGCCGGTGCGAAGAGCGCACGGCCACCCCGGCTCGGAGGCCCGGCGCCCGTGCGGCGTCTGAGCTGTGGGGCCGTACGGGCCGGGGCGCTACGGCTTATGTTTTGACCGGAGTGGATGCGGTGGGTACGCTCAGACCTTGTGCCTGGGGTGTGCCTGGGCTCCCGTGCGTGTCCATCAACCGCACGCGAGCCGTATCGGCCACCGCGATCCATGCGTTTCCGTGCTTGCGCGGAGGTCCGCCGGATCCGACACACCCGACCGCGTGGGTCGGCAAAGTTCCAGGTTAGCTTCACTACACGGCACACAGAAACCGGAGAAGTAGTGCCTACGATCCAGCAGCTGGTCCGTAAGGGCCGGCAGGACAAGGTCGAGAAGACAAAGACCCCCGCGCTTGAGGCTTCGCCCCAGCGTCGTGGCGTCTGCACGCGTGTGTTCACGACCACCCCGAAGAAGCCGAACTCGGCGCTCCGTAAGGTCGCGCGTGTGCGTCTGACCTCCGGCATCGAGGTCACCGCTTACATTCCGGGTGAGGGACACAACCTGCAGGAGCACTCGATCGTGCTCGTGCGTGGTGGCCGTGTGAAGGACCTGCCGGGTGTTCGTTACAAGATCATCCGCGGTGCGCTTGACACCCAGGCTGTCAAGAACCGCAAGCAGGCCCGCAGCCGCTACGGCGCCAAGAAGGAGAAGTAAGAATGCCTCGTAAGGGCCCCGCCCCGAAGCGCCCGGTCATCATCGACCCGGTCTACGCATCTCCTCTGGTGACCTCGCTCATCAACAAGATCCTCCTGAACGGCAAGCGCTCCACCGCCGAGCGCATCGTTTACGGCGCCATGGAAGGCCTCCGCGAGAAGACCGGCAACGACCCGGTCATCACGCTGAAGCGCGCGCTGGAGAACGTCAAGCCGTCCCTCGAGGTCAAGTCCCGCCGTGTCGGTGGCGCGACCTACCAGGTTCCCGTCGAGGTCAAGCCGGGTCGCCAGTCGACCCTGGCCCTCCGCTGGCTCGTGGGTTACTCCCGCGCCCGCCGCGAGAAGACCATGACCGAGCGCCTGATGAACGAGCTGCTCGACGCCTCGAACGGTCTTGGCGCTGCCGTCAAGAAGCGTGAGGACACGCACAAGATGGCCGAGTCCAACAAGGCCTTCGCGCACTACCGCTGGTAGTCCCAACCCACATCGAGACCGAGAGAAGACTGAGCCGATATGGCTACCACTTCGCTTGACCTGGCCAAGGTGCGCAACATCGGCATCATGGCCCACATCGACGCGGGCAAGACGACCACCACCGAGCGCATCCTGTTCTACACCGGTGTGTCGTACAAGATCGGTGAGGTCCACGACGGCGCTGCCACGATGGACTGGATGGAGCAGGAGCAGGAGCGTGGTATCACCATCACGTCTGCCGCCACCACCTGCCACTGGCCGCTCGAAGATGTTGACCACACCATCAACATCATCGACACCCCGGGTCACGTCGACTTCACCGTCGAGGTGGAGCGTTCGCTCCGCGTCCTCGACGGCGCCGTCACCGTGTTCGACGGTGTGGCCGGCGTCGAGCCGCAGTCCGAGACCGTTTGGCGTCAGGCGGACCGCTACGGCGTGCCGCGCATCTGCTTCGTCAACAAGCTCGACCGCACCGGCGCCGAGTTCCACCGCTGTGTCGAGATGATCAAGGACCGCCTCGGTGCGGTTCCGATCGTCATGCAGCTCCCCATCGGTGCCGAGGCCGACTTCCAGGGTGTCGTCGACCTCGTCACGATGAAGGCGTTCGTCTGGTCCGCCGAGGCGACCAAGGGCGAGATGTACGACATCGTCGACATCCCGGCCACGCACACCGAGGCCGCTGAAGAGTGGCGCGGCAAGCTGGTCGAGACCGTCGCCGAGAACGACGACGAGATCATGGAGCTCTTCCTGAACGGCGACGAGCCGTCCGTGGAGCAGCTGCACGCCGCCGTCCGTCGCATCATCCTCGGCTCCGGCAAGGGCAAGGGCGAGCCCACGATCACCGCGGTGTTCTGTGGCACGGCGTTCAAGAACAAGGGCGTTCAGCCCCTGCTCGACGCCGTCGTCCGCTACCTGCCCTCGCCCCTGGACATCGAGGCCATCGAAGGCCACGACGTCCGGGACCCCGAGGTCGTCGTGAAGCGCAAGCCTTCCGACGAGGAGCCCCTCGCGGCGCTGGCGTTCAAGATCATGAGCGACCCGCACCTCGGCAAGCTCACCTTCGTCCGGGTTTACTCGGGCCGCCTGGAGGCCGGCACTGCGGTGCTGAACTCCGTCAAGGGCAAGAAGGAGCGCATCGGCAAGATCTACCGCATGCACGCGAACAAGCGTGAGGAGATCGCGGCGGTGGGCGCCGGCGACATCGTCGCCGTCATGGGCCTGAAGCAGACCACCACCGGTGAGACGCTGTGTGACGACAAGCAGCCCGTGATCCTGGAGTCCATGGACTTCCCGGCTCCGGTCATCCAGGTCGCCATCGAGCCCAAGTCCAAGGGTGACCAGGAGAAGCTGGGTGTCGCCATCCAGCGTCTCGCGGAGGAGGACCCCTCCTTCCACGTTCACTCGGACGAGGAGACGGGCCAGACCATCCTCGGCGGTATGGGCGAGCTGCACCTTGAGGTGCTGGTCGACCGTATGAAGCGCGAGTTCAAGGTCGAAGCCAACGTCGGCAAGCCGCAGGTCGCGTACCGCGAGACCATCCGCGGCACCGTCGAGCGTCACGACTACACCCACAAGAAGCAGACCGGTGGTACCGGTCAGTTCGCCAAGGTGCAGATCGCGATCGAGCCCATCACCGAGGCTGACGGTCCGGCGTACGAGTTCGTGAACAAGGTCACCGGTGGCCGCGTGCCGAAGGAGTACATCCCTTCGGTCGACGCCGGTGCGCAGGAGGCCATGCAGTTCGGCATCCTGGCCGGCTACGAGATGACGGGCGTCCGCGTCACGCTTCTCGACGGTGGCTACCACGAGGTCGACTCCTCCGAGCTCGCCTTCAAGATCGCCGGTTCGCAGGCCTTCAAGGAGGCCGCGCGCAAGGCGTCCCCCGTGCTCATGGAGCCGATGATGGCCGTCGAGGTCACCACGCCCGAGGACTACATGGGTGACGTCATCGGTGACATCAACTCCCGCCGTGGCCAGATCCAGGCCATGGAGGAGCGCCACGGCGCTCGCGTCGTGAAGGGCCTCGTGCCGCTTTCGGAGATGTTCGGCTACGTCGGAGACCTCCGCAGCAAGACCTCGGGTCGCGCCAGCTACTCGATGCAGTTCGACTCCTACGCCGAGGTTCCCCGGAACGTCGCTGAGGAGATCATCGCGAAGGCCAAGGGCGAGTAACTCTTCCGAGTACACGCTTTAGGCTTGCCACCGGAGCCTCAGGGGCAACAGGAGCAACCCTCCCGTTGCCCCGGGGGAACCGGCTATCCAGCAAAGATCACCTGGCGCCGATGATTCAAGGCGTACAGAACCACTCTCAGGAGGACCCCCGTGGCGAAGGCGAAGTTCGAGCGGACTAAGCCGCACGTCAACATCGGCACCATCGGTCACATTGACCACGGTAAGACGACCCTCACGGCCGCCATTACCAAGGTGCTGCACGACAAGTACCCGGACCTGAACGCGGCCTCGGCCTTCGATCAGATCGACAAGGCTCCTGAGGAGCGCCAGCGCGGTATCACCATCTCGATCGCGCACGTCGAGTACCAGACCGAGGCGCGTCACTACGCCCACGTCGACTGCCCGGGTCACGCGGACTACATCAAGAACATGATCACCGGTGCCGCCCAGATGGACGGTGCCATCCTCGTGGTCGCCGCCACCGACGGCCCGATGCCGCAGACCAAGGAGCACGTGCTCCTGGCCCGCCAGGTCGGCGTTCCGTACATCGTCGTCGCCCTGAACAAGGCCGACATGGTGGACGACGAGGAGATCCTGGAGCTCGTCGAGCTCGAGGTCCGTGAGCTGCTCTCCGAGTACGACTTCCCGGGCGACGACCTGCCGGTCGTCCAGGTCTCCGCGCTCAAGGCGCTCGAGGGCGACAAGGAGTGGGGTGACAAGCTCCTCGGCCTGATGGACGCCGTGGACGAGGCCATCCCGACCCCGCCGCGTGACACCGAGAAGCCGTTCCTGATGCCCGTCGAGGACGTCTTCACGATCACCGGTCGTGGCACCGTCGTCACCGGTCGCATCGAGCGTGGTGTCCTCAAGGTCAACGAGACCGTCGACATCATCGGCATCAAGACCGAGAAGACCACCACCACGGTCACCGGCATCGAGATGTTCCGCAAGCTGCTCGACGAGGGCCAGGCCGGCGAGAACGTCGGTCTGCTCCTCCGTGGCATCAAGCGCGAGGACGTCGAGCGCGGCCAGGTCATCATCAAGCCCGGTTCGGTTACGCCGCACACCGAGTTCGAGGCCGCCGCGTACATCCTGTCGAAGGACGAGGGTGGCCGTCACACCCCGTTCTTCAACAACTACCGCCCGCAGTTCTACTTCCGTACCACGGACGTGACCGGCGTCGTGACCCTCCCCGAGGGCACCGAGATGGTCATGCCGGGCGACAACACCGACATGACGGTCGCGCTGATCCAGCCGGTCGCCATGGAGGAGGGCCTGAAGTTCGCCATCCGTGAGGGTGGTCGTACCGTGGGCGCCGGCCAGGTCACCAAGATCACGAAGTAATTTCGTGCTCTGACCTGGTAGCTCGCGCGAGCGGGCACCATGTTCGGCAGAAGGGCCCTTTCCCCACCGCTCCGGCGGCGGGGGAGGGGCCCTTCTCCGGTTCGAGGGCATTGCGCAGACAGGGGTGGGGAAGGGCATGGGGCAGCGGGACGCCGGCGGATCCGGCATATCCGACGAGGAGTGGGCCCGGTTCGGCGAGGAGATCGCGCGGGAGTCCGCGAACGCGCCGAAGGAGCCGTCGGCGCGGGCGCGGATGGTCACCGAGCGGCTGCGGCGGGAGGAGGAGGCGCGGGAGCGCGCGGCGCGGGGGCGCGGCCGGTTCGGGCGCCGGTCCCGCCCCGTGCCGGGCGATCCGCCGGGGTGGCGTACGGGGCCGGCCTGGCAGGAGCGGGAAGGCCGGGGGAAGACCGGGCGCAGGCTCAAGGCGACCGCCGCGATCGTGCTCATCGCGGGGCTCGCGCTGGTCGCCGTGCGGCCGGAACTGCTGATCGACCGGCTCACGGGCACGACGGAGGCCCGTGAGCGGGCCGCCAACGCCGCTCCGCTGCCCGCCGAGTCCGTACGTCCGACCGCGGCCCCGGAGGCCGTGTACCCGGACCAGCCGACGCTGGAGGAGCCCTTCCGGGGCTCGCCGGCCCTCCAGTGGGGCGAGGGCGCCGCCGCCATCGAGGTGCCCCCGGCGAGCGCCACGGCCGGGATGCCGCAGGAGCGGGTCGCGGACGCGCTCGCCAAGGCGAAGGCCTTCCTGGTCGCCGCGAACCTGGACCCGGCGGCCCTGCGGGGCGGGCGGCCGGAGGCGGCGCTCGCGCTCCTGGACCCCCGGCAGCCGGAGGTCCCGCAGCGCCTGGAGCGAGCCCTGGCACGGCCCGACGCCGAGAACGACCCCGTCACCCTGTTCACGCGCTTCGACCCGGCCGAGGTCCGGCCCGTCGGCGGCGTCGTCAAGGTGCGCGGCAGCATGCGCGCGGAGGCGGGGGAGCCCGGGGAGCTCCGGGTGGTGACCGACTACACCTTCGTGCACCCGGTGACGAAGGGGGACGGGCGCGTGCAGCGGACGATCGTGCGCCGGCAGATCACCTTCTCGGTGCTCGACCCCGCGCGCTGGCAGGCGACCAGCGGGAAGCTCCAGCTGGACACGTACAGGTCGGAGTGGTCGAACGTGCGCTGCGAGGCGACCGGCGGCTTCCTGCACCCGGACTTCCCGAAGGACGCGCCGGGCGGAACGCAGCCCTCCGGACCGGCCATGGATCCGTACGACCGCAGCGGTGACATCCGCGGAGGGGAGTGCGGGACCGTCACGCGGTCCTGACCAGGGATCCCCGGCGCGCGGCGGGTTTGACGTGATCGCGCGGCGGGGTATTGTCTTCCGCCCGATTGGCCAGGTACGTGTCTCGTATGGCAGACTACTCAAGTTGCTCGGTTGAGTGCCGATGCTGTGCGCCTCCCGCCGGGAGGACCGGAAGCGAGTCCCACAGTACTCGTCGTCCTTAATCTGCCTTTCGGGGCAGCAATGAGGGCGGACGTACGGGAATCTTCTGGGAAGTGTCAGCAGGGTGCTTGCCAGGCACTCGGTGGGTGTTTCTCCCCCGATGCGCGGTCCGGGACCGCATCCCCTTGGACGAGGGAATTTCCGTATGGGAATTTTCTGTAGAGGGAGTGCGACACGCCCGACCGCGTGGGTCGGAGAGAAGCCGCGGGATCCGTCCCGCAGCCGACCGAGCGCCAGAGCGTTTCCACATACAGACAGGACTACGGAGTAGCCATGGCGGGACAGAAGATCCGCATCCGGCTCAAGGCCTACGACCACGAGGTCATCGACTCCTCGGCGAAGAAGATCGTCGAGACGGTGACCCGCACTGGTGCGTCGGTCGCAGGCCCGGTGCCGCTGCCCACTGAGAAGAACGTGTACTGCGTCATCAAGTCGCCGCACAAGTACAAGGACTCGCGCGAGCACTTCGAGATGCGCACGCACAAGCGCCTGATCGACATCCTCGACCCGACGCCCAAGACCGTTGACTCGCTGATGCGCCTGGACCTTCCGGCCGGCGTTGACATCGAGATCAAGCTCTGAGAGGCGTCGAGAAGATGGCAAAGCAGATCAAGGGCGTCCTGGGCGAGAAGCTCGGCATGACCCAGGTCTGGGACGAGAACAACCGTGTCGTCCCGGTCACCGTGGTCAAGGCCGGACCCTGCGTCGTTACCCAGGTCCGTACGAACGACATCGACGGCTACGAGTCGGTCCAGATCGCCTTCGGCGAGATCGACCCGCGCAAGGTGAACAAGCCCCTCAAGGGTCACTTCGCCAAGGCCGACGTCACCCCGCGCCGCCACCTGGTGGAGCTCCGCACCTCCGACGCCAGCGAGTACACGCTCGGCCAGGAGATCACCGCCCAGGTGTTCGAGTCCGGCGTCAAGGTTGACGTCACGGGCAACAGCAAGGGCAAGGGCTTCGCCGGTGTCATGAAGCGGCACAACTTCCGGGGCCTCGGCGCCGGTCACGGTGTGCAGCGCAAGCACCGCTCCCCCGGTTCGATCGGTGGCTGTGCCACCCCTGGGCGTGTCTTCAAGGGCATGCGCATGGCCGGTCGCATGGGTAACGAGCGCGTCACCACCCAGAACCTGACCATCCACGCGGTTGACGCGGAGAAGGGTCTGCTGCTCATCAAGGGCGCGGTCCCCGGTCCGAACGGCGGCCTCGTCCTGGTCCGTACCGCGGCCAAGGGGGCTTGAGGTAATGAGCACCATTGACATCCTTTCGCCGGCAGGCGACAAGGCCGGTACCGTCGAGCTCCCCGCGGAGATCTTCGACGCCAAGACCAGCGTTCCGCTGATCCACCAGGTCGTTGTCGCTCAGCTGGCTGCTGCCCGTCAGGGCACGCACAAGACCAAGACCCGTGGCGAAGTCCGTGGTGGTGGCCGCAAGCCGTACCGCCAGAAGGGCACCGGCCGCGCCCGTCAGGGTTCGACCCGCGCTCCGCAGTTCGCCGGCGGTGGCGTCGTCCACGGCCCGCAGCCGCGTGACTACTCGCAGCGGACCCCGAAGAAGATGAAGGCCGCCGCCCTCCGCGGTGCCCTCTCGGACCGTGCGCGTCACTCCCGCATCCACGTCGTCACCGGCGTGGTCGAGGGTGCCGCCTCCACGAAGGCCGCCAAGACGCTGTTCGGCAAGATCTCGGAGCGCAAGAACCTGCTCCTGGTCGTCGACCGCAGCGAAGAGGCCGCGTGGCTGTCCGCCCGCAACCTGCCCCAGGTTCACATCCTGGAGCCGGGCCAGCTGAACACGTACGACGTGATCGTCTCTGACGACGTGGTCTTCACTCAGGCCGCTTTCGAGTCCTTCGTGTCTGGCCCCAAGGCCGATGAGACCGAAGGGAGCGACGCGTAATGTCTGACGCGACCGTTACCAGCAAGACCTTCACCGACCCGCGCGACCTGCTGATCAAGCCGGTTGTCTCGGAGAAGAGCTACGCGCTGCTCGACGAGAACAAGTACACGTTCATCGTCGCGCCCGGCTCGAACAAGACCCAGATCAAGCAGGCTGTGGAAGCGGTCTTCTCGGTCAAGGTCACCGGGGTCAACACGATCAACCGTCAGGGTAAGCGCAAGCGCACCAAGACCGGTTTCGGCAAGCGCGCTGACACCAAGCGCGCCATCGTGACCCTCGCTGAGGGCGACCGAATCGACATCTTCGGCGGCCAGGCCTCCTAACGGAGGTCTAGTCGTCCGGAATCGGACGAGGACTGAGAAATGGGTATCCGCAAGTACAAGCCGACGACCCCGGGCCGTCGTGGCTCCAGCGTCGCCGACTTTGTCGAGATCACGCGGTCCACGCCGGAGAAGTCGCTGGTTCGCCCGCTGCACAGCAAGGGCGGCCGTAACAACACCGGTCGGATCACTGTTCGCCACCAGGGTGGTGGACACAAGCGCGCCTACCGCGTGATCGACTTCCGTCGTCACGACAAGGACGGCGTGCCGGCCAAGGTCGCGCACATCGAGTACGACCCCAACCGCACCGCGCGCATCGCGCTCCTGCACTACGCGGACGGCGAGAAGCGCTACATCATCGCGCCGAAGGCTCTGAAGCAGGGCGACCGGATTGAGAACGGCCCCACGGCCGACATCAAGCCCGGTAACAACCTCGCGCTCCGCAACATCCCGGTCGGTACCACGATCCACGCGATCGAGCTCCGTCCCGGTGGCGGCGCCAAGTTCGCGCGTTCGGCTGGTGCCTCCGTGCAGCTGCTGGCGAAGGAGGGCACCATGGCCCACCTCCGCATGCCGTCGGGCGAGATCCGTCTCGTCGACGCGCGCTGCCGCGCCACGGTCGGCGAGGTCGGCAACGCCGAGCAGTCGAACATCAACTGGGGCAAGGCCGGCCGCATGCGCTGGAAGGGCGTTCGCCCCTCCGTCCGCGGTGTCGCGATGAACCCGGTTGACCACCCGCACGGTGGTGGTGAGGGCAAGACCAGTGGTGGTCGCCACCCGGTCTCCCCGTGGGGTCAGAAGGAGGGTCGTACTCGCTCGCCGAAGAAGGCTTCGAGCAAGTACATCGTCCGCCGCCGCAAGACGAACAAGAAGCGCTAGGAGCGGGTTTAGATGCCGCGCAGTCTCAAGAAGGGGCCCTTCGTCGACGACCACCTCGTAAAGAAGGTGGACGTCCAGAACGAAGCCGGCACCAAGAACGTCATCAAGACCTGGTCCCGTCGCTCGATGATCATCCCCAGCATGCTGGGTCACACCATCGCGGTGCACAACGGCAAGACCCACGTCCCGGTGTTCGTCACCGAGTCGATGGTCGGCCACAAGCTCGGCGAGTTCTCGCCGACTCGCACCTTCCGCGGCCACGTCAAGGACGACCGGAAGTCGAAGCGCCGCTAAAGGCGGGGTGGTTACGACTATGACTTACACCGAAGGGACAACCATGGAAGCCAGGGCCCAGGCGCGGTACATCCGCGTCACGCCCATGAAGGCCCGCCGAGTGGTGGACCTTATCCGTGGCATGGATGCCACGGAGGCTCAGGCGGTCCTGCGTTTCGCCCCGCAGGCCGCGAGCGTGCCGGTCGGCAAGGTGCTTGACAGCGCCATTGCCAACGCCGCACACAACTACAACCACCCGGACGCCTCCACGCTGGTCATCAGCGAGGCGTACGTGGACGAGGGCCCGACCCTGAAGCGGTTCCGTCCGCGTGCCCAGGGCCGTGCCTACCGGATCCGCAAGCGGACCAGCCACATCACCGTGGTCGTCAGCAGCAAGGAAGGTTCCCGGTAATGGGCCAGAAGGTAAACCCGCACGGGTTCCGGCTCGGCATCACCACCGACTTCAAGTCGCGTTGGTACGCCGACAAGCTGTACAAGGACTACGTCAAGGAAGACGTCGCCATCCGTCGGATGATGACGTCCGGCATGGAGCGCGCCGGCATCTCGAAGGTTGAGATCGAGCGCACCCGTGACCGCGTGCGTGTGGACATCCACACCGCTCGTCCGGGCATCGTCATCGGCCGCCGTGGCGCCGAGGCCGACCGCATCCGCGGTGACCTCGAGAAGCTCACGGGCAAGCAGGTCCAGCTGAACATCCTCGAGGTCAAGAACCCCGAGCTCGACGCTCAGCTGGTTGCCCAGGCCGTTGCCGAGCAGCTCTCCTCCCGCGTCTCCTTCCGTCGTGCCATGCGCAAGAGCATGCAGGGCACGATGAAGGCCGGCGCCAAGGGCATCAAGATCCAGTGTGGCGGCCGTCTCGGCGGCGCCGAGATGTCCCGCTCCGAGTTCTACCGCGAGGGTCGTGTGCCGCTGCACACGCTGCGCGCGAACGTGGACTACGGCTTCTTCGAGGCCAAGACCACCTTCGGCCGTATCGGTGTGAAGGTCTGGATCTACAAGGGCGACGTCAAGAACATCGCCGAGGTTCGCGCCGAGAACGCTGCGGCCCGTGCGGGTAACCGCCCGGCCCGTGGTGCCGGCGCTGGCGACCGTCCCGCCGGCCGTGGTGGCCGTGGTGGCGAGCGCGGCGGCCGTGGTGGCCGCAAGCCGCAGCAGGCTGCTGGTGCCGAGGCCCCCAAGGCCGACGCTCCCGCCGCCGCTCCGGCTGAGAGCACCGGAACGGAGGCCTGACCGACATGCTGATCCCTCGTAGGGTCAAGCACCGTAAGCAGCACCACCCGAAGCGCCGCGGTATGGCCAAGGGCGGTACTGAGGTCTCGTTCGGCGAGTACGGTATCCAGGCGCTCACCCCCGCCTATGTCACGAACCGCCAGATCGAGGCGGCTCGTATCGCGATGACCCGCCACATCAAGCGTGGCGGCAAGGTCTGGATCAACATCTACCCGGACCGTCCGCTGACGAAGAAGCCGGCCGAAACCCGCATGGGTTCCGGTAAGGGTTCTCCCGAGTGGTGGATCGCGAACGTGCACCCGGGCCGGGTCATGTTCGAGCTGTCCTACCCGAACGAGAAGATTGCTCGTGAGGCGCTCACCCGCGCTGCTCACAAGCTTCCGATGAAGTGCCGGATTGTTCGGCGCGAGGCAGGTGAGTCGTGATGGCGACGGGAACCAAGGCGTCCGAGCTGCGTGAGCTCGGCAACGAGGAGCTCGTTGGCAAGCTGCGCGAGGCCAAGGAGGAGCTGTTCAAGCTCCGCTTCCAGGCGGCCACGGGTCAGCTGGAGAACAACGGCCGGCTCAAGTCCGTCCGTAAGGACATCGCTCGCATCTACACCCTGATGCACGAGCGTGAGCTCGGTATCGAGACGGTGGAGAGCGCCTGATGAGCGAGAAGAACGTGACTGAGACGAACGAGCGCGGCTTCCGCAAGACCCGTGAGGGTCTCGTCGTCAGCGACAAGATGGACAAGACCGTCGTCGTCGCCGTCGAGGACCGCGTCAAGCACGCGCTGTACGGCAAGGTCATCCGCCGTACGAACAAGCTCAAGGCTCACGACGAGCAGAACGCTGCCGGCGTCGGCGACCGCGTCCTCATCATGGAGACGCGTCCGCTGTCGGCGAGCAAGCGCTGGCGCATCGTCGAGATCCTCGAGAAGGCCAAGTAATTTCTTGAAGGGGTAACCCTTCAAGTTCGTTCCGCCAGGCTCGGTCGGGGCTTCTCTGAAGCCCCGGCCGGGAACCGGCAGACAATCAGGAGATAGACGTGATCCAGCAGGAGTCGCGACTGCGTGTCGCCGACAACACTGGTGCCAAGGAGATCCTTTGCATCCGTGTTCTCGGTGGCTCCGGTCGCCGCTACGCGGGCATCGGTGACGTCATCGTCGCCACCGTCAAGGATGCGATCCCCGGTGGCAACGTGAAGAAGGGTGACGTCGTCAAGGCGGTCATCGTTCGCACCGTCAAGGAGCGCCGCCGCCAGGACGGCTCGTACATCCGCTTCGACGAGAACGCCGCCGTCATTCTGAAGAACGACGGCGACCCTCGCGGCACCCGTATCTTCGGCCCCGTCGGCCGTGAGCTGCGCGAGAAGAAGTTCATGAAGATCATCTCGCTCGCGCCGGAGGTGCTGTAAGCATGAAGATCAAGAAGGGCGACCTGGTCCAGGTCATCACCGGTAAGGACAAGGGCAAGCAGGGCAAGGTCATCGCGGCCTTCCCCGCCAACGACCGCGTCCTCGTCGAGGGTGTCAACCGGGTCAAGAAGCACACCAAGGCCGGCCAGACCGCTGGTGGCTCGCAGACCGGTGGCATCGTGATCACCGAGGCGCCGATCCACGTCAGCAACGTTCAGCTGGTCGTGGAGAAGGACGGCCAGAAGGTCGTCACCCGCGTCGGTTTCCGCTTCGACGACGAGGGCAACAAGATCCGCGTTGCCAAGCGGACGGGTGAGGACATCTGATGGCTACCACTCCGCGTCTCAAGACGAAGTACCGCGAGGACATCGCGGGCAAGCTGCGTGAGGAGTTCTCCTACGAGAACGTCATGCAGATCCCCGGCCTCGTGAAGATCGTGGTCAACATGGGTGTGGGCGACGCCGCCCGCGACTCCAAGCTGATCGACGGCGCCATCCGCGACCTGACGACGATCACCGGTCAGAAGCCGGCCGTCACGAAGGCCCGCAAGTCCATCGCGCAGTTCAAGCTGCGCGAGGGTCAGCCGATCGGCTGCCACGTCACCCTCCGTGGTGACCGCATGTGGGAGTTCCTGGACCGTACGCTGTCGCTCGCGCTGCCGCGTATCCGTGACTTCCGTGGTCTGTCGCCGAAGCAGTTCGACGGCCGTGGCAACTACACCTTCGGTCTCACGGAGCAGGTCATGTTCCACGAGATCGACCAGGACAAGATCGACCRTACCCGGGGTATGGACATCACCGTGGTCACCACGGCGACCAACGACGCTGAGGGCCGCGCGCTCCTTCGTCACCTCGGCTTCCCCTTCAAGGAGGCGTAAGCGAGATGGCGAAGAAGGCTCTCATCGCGAAGGCTGCCCGCAAGCCCAAGTTCGGTGTGCGTGCGTACACCCGCTGCCAGCGCTGCGGTCGTCCCCACTCCGTGTACCGCAAGTTCGGCCTGTGCCGCGTCTGCCTTCGTGAGATGGCTCACCGTGGCGAGCTGCCGGGCGTAACCAAGAGCTCCTGGTAACTCCCCCTCGTCCGCAAGGACTTGGGAAGTTCCAGAGACTCTCGGTAAGCATCTGGTCGGTGGGTGCCCAGCTCCGCATGCCGTAGGCTTGTGTGGTTGGGCGTCCGCCGCCCTATCGACTTACTACGCCGTAGGTCCCCGCACCGCACCCGTCCCGCCACAGAGTGGGGAGAGGGATGGCGCATACAGGAAACCCCGGCGAGAGAGGCCGAAGGCCACTTCATGACCATGACTGACCCGATCGCAGACATGCTCACGCGTCTGCGTAACGCTAACTCGGCGTACCACGACACCGTCGTGATGCCGCACAGCAAGATCAAGTCGCACATCGCAGAGATCCTCAAGCAGGAGGGTTTCATCACCGGCTGGAAGGTCGAGGACGCCGAGGTCGGCAAGAACCTCGTCCTCGAGCTGAAGTTCGGGCCGAACCGTGAGCGCTCCATCGCGGGCATCAAGCGGATCTCGAAGCCCGGTCTGCGCGTGTACGCGAAGTCCACCAACCTGCCGAAGGTGCTCGGCGGCCTGGGCGTGGCGATCATCTCCACGTCCCACGGTCTCCTCACCGGCCAGCAGGCAGGCAAGAAGGGCGTAGGTGGGGAAGTCCTCGCCTACGTCTGGTAGTCGGGAACGGAGGAAAAGCAATGTCGCGAATCGGCAAGCTCCCCATCCAGGTTCCCGCCGGTGTGGACGTCACCATCGTTGGCCAGACGGTCGCCGTGAAGGGCCCCAAGGGTTCCCTCACGCACACCGTCAAGGCGCCGATCGAGATCGTCAAGGGTGAGGACGGCGTTCTGAACGTCACCCGCCCGAACGACGAGCGTCAGAACAAGGCCCTGCACGGCCTGTCCCGCACGCTGGTGGCGAACATGATCACCGGCGTGACCACGGGTTACGTCAAGGCGCTCGAGATCAGCGGTGTCGGTTACCGCGTCGCCGCGAAGGGCTCCGACCTGGAGTTCCAGCTTGGTTACAGCCACCCGATCCTGATCGAGGCGCCCGAGGGCATCTCCTTCAAGGTCGAGTCGCCCACCAAGTTCTCGGTCGAGGGCATCGACAAGCAGAAGGTCGGCGAGGTCGCCGCCAACATCCGCAAGCTGCGGAAGCCCGACCCGTACAAGGCCAAGGGTGTCAAGTACGCCGGCGAGGTCATCCGCCGCAAGGTCGGAAAGGCTGGTAAGTAGCCATGGCATACGGTGTGAAGATCGCCAAGGGCGACGCGTACAAGCGCGCTGCCAAGGCTCGCCGCCACATCCGCATCCGCAAGAACGTCTCGGGTACGGCGGAGCGTCCGCGCCTCGTCGTGACGCGTTCGAACCGCAACATCGTTGCTCAGGTCATCGACGACCTCCAGGGTCACACCCTGGCGTCCGCGTCGACCCTGGACGCTTCGATCCGCGGTGGCGAAGGCGACAAGAGCTCGCAGGCCCAGGCTGTCGGCGCGCTCGTCGCCGAGCGTGCCAAGGCCGCGGGTGTCGAGACCGTCGTGTTCGACCGCGGTGGCAACCGATACGCCGGGCGCATTGCCGCTCTGGCTGACGCCGCCCGCGAAGCCGGGCTGAAGTTCTAAGCCCCGGTTCCGGGACTCACGGACGTAACAGAGAGAGGTAATCCAATGGCTGGACCCCAGCGCCGCGGAAGCGGTGCCGGTGGCGGCGAGCGGCGGGACCGGAAGGGTCGCGACGGTGGTGCTGCCGTCGAGAAGACCGCTTACGTTGAGCGCGTTGTCGCGATCAACCGCGTCGCCAAGGTTGTCAAGGGTGGTCGCCGCTTCAGCTTCACCGCGCTGGTCGTGGTGGGCGACGGTGACGGCACTGTAGGTGTCGGTTACGGCAAGGCCAAGGAAGTTCCCGCGGCCATTGCCAAGGGTGTCGAGGAAGCCAAGAAGAACTTCTTCAAGGTTCCGCGCATCCAGGGCACCATCCCGCACCCGATCCAGGGCGAGAAGGCGGCCGGCGTTGTCCTGCTGAAGCCTGCTTCCCCCGGTACCGGTGTTATCGCCGGTGGCCCGGTGCGCGCCGTTCTGGAGTGCGCCGGCGTTCACGACATCCTGTCGAAGTCCCTGGGCTCCGACAACGCGATCAACATCGTGCACGCGACCGTGGCGGCCCTCCAGGGCCTGCAGCGTCCCGAGGAGATCGCGGCTCGCCGTGGTCTGCCCCTCGAGGACGTCGCCCCCGCGGCTCTGCTTCGTGCACGTGCTGGGGCGGGTGTCTAATGGCTCGCCTCAAGATCACGCAGACGAAGTCGTACATCGGCAGCAAGCAGAACCACCGCGACACGCTGCGTTCGCTCGGGCTCAAGCGCCTGAACGACGTCGTCGTCAAGGAGGACCGCCCCGAGTTCCGCGGAATGGTTCACACCGTCCGCCACCTCGTGACGGTTGAGGAGGTTGACTAACATGGCTGAGAGCAGCCCGCTGAAGGCCCACAACCTCCGTCCCGCCCCCGGCGCCAAGACCGCGAAGACCCGTGTCGGTCGTGGTGAGGCGTCGAAGGGTAAGACGGCCGGTCGTGGTACGAAGGGCCAGAAGGCCCGCTACCAGATCCCGCAGCGCTTCGAGGGTGGGCAGATGCCCCTCCACATGCGCCTGCCGAAGCTCAAGGGCTTCAAGAACCCGTTCCGCACCGAGTTCCAGGTTGTCAACCTGGACAAGCTCGGCGCTCTCTACCCCGAGGGTGGAGAGGTCACGGTGGCCGACCTGGTCGCCAAGGGCGCGGTTCGCAAGAACAGCCTCGTCAAGGTCCTGGGCCAGGGCGAGATCTCCGTGGCGCTGACGGTTTCGGTTGACGCCGTCTCCGCCTCCGCCAAGGAGAAGATTGCCGCTGCCGGCGGCACCGTCACCGAGCTCGTCTAAGACGAAACCTCAGTGACAAATAGCTAGAAACCCGACCGGGGATGCCTCACATATGGGGCATCCCCGGTTGGTCGTTCCACGGGGGGCGCAGACGCCGGTAAGGTGGCCTGCACCTTTGCTCGTACGTATTCGTCGATCCCTCAGACCGTCACCTCTGACGCAGTAGCGCGGGGGTCGCAGGAGGCACCGTGCTCACCGCGTTCGCCCGGGCGTTCAAGACGCCCGACCTGCGCAAGAAGCTGCTCTTCACGCTCGGCATCATCGTGCTGTATCGGCTCGGGTCCCACATCCCGGTACCCGGCGTGAGCTACAAGAACGTTCAGATCTGTGTCGACTCGATGGGCACCAGCAACAGCCTCTTCGGTCTCGTCAACATGTTCAGCGGCGGTGCGYTGCTGCAGATCACGATCTTCGCGCTCGGCATCATGCCGTACATCACCGCCAGCATCATCCTGCAGCTGCTGACCGTGGTCATCCCGAAGCTGGAGAACCTCAAAAAAGAGGGACAGTCCGGCACGGCGAAGATCACTCAGTACACGCGCTATTTGACGGTCGCGCTCGCGATCCTGCAGGGCACCGGCCTGGTCGCCACCGCGCGTACCGGTGCTCTGTTCGGTAGCTGCCCGGTCGCTCGGGAGATCGTCCCGAACCACTCGATCTTCACCACGGTCGTCATGGTGATCACCATGACCGCTGGTACCTGTGTCGTCATGTGGCTCGGTGAGCTCATCACCGACCGCGGCATCGGCAACGGCATGTCGATCCTCATGTTCATCTCCATCGCCGCCGGTTTCGTCGGGGCGCTGTGGACGATCAAGCTCCAGGGCAAGATCGCTGGAGGCTGGGTCGAGTTCGGCGTGGTCATCCTGGTCGGTCTCGCGATGGTCGCCCTGGTGGTCTTCGTCGAGCAGGCGCAGCGCAGGATCCCTGTTCAGTACGCCAAGCGCATGATCGGCCGCCGGGCTTACGGCGGTACGTCCACCTACATCCCGCTCAAGGTGAACCAGGCCGGTGTCATCCCGGTCATCTTCGCCTCGTCGCTGCTGTACATCCCGGCGCTGATCGTGCAGTTCAGCGGCTCGCAGGCCGCCTGGGCGACCTGGATCCAGAAGCACTTCGTCAAGGGCGACCACCCGTACTACATCGCCGCCTACTTCCTCCTGATCGTCTTCTTCGCGTTCTTCTACGTGGCGATCTCGTTCAACCCCGAGGAAGTTGCCGACAACATGAAGAAGTATGGTGGGTTCATCCCGGGCATCCGCGCCGGCCGGCCCACCGCCGAGTACCTGAGCTACGTACTCAACCGGATCACCTGGCCGGGGTCGCTGTACCTGGGTCTGATCGCTCTCGTGCCGACAATGGCGTTGGCGGGCTTCGGAGCGAACCAGAACTTCCCGTTCGGCGGGACGAGCATCCTCATCATCGTGGGTGTGGGTCTGGAAACCGTGAAGCAGATCGAGAGCCAGCTCCAGCAGCGCAATTACGAAGGGTTCCTCCGCTGATGCGAATCGTCCTCGTCGGACCTCCCGGTGCGGGCAAGGGAACGCAGGCCGCGTTCCTTGCCAAGAACCTGTCGATCCCGCACATCTCCACGGGCGACCTCTTCCGCGCCAACATCAGCCAGAACACGGAGCTGGGCCGGCGCGCGAAGGCGTTCATGGACGCCGGTGACCTCGTCCCCGACGAGATCACCATCGGCATGGCCAAGGACCGCATGGAGCAGGCGGACGCCGCGAACGGCTTCCTGCTCGACGGCTTCCCGCGCAACGTCTCCCAGGCCGAGGCGCTGGACGAGATGCTCACGGGCGCGGGCATGAAGCTCGACGCGGTCCTCGACCTGGAGGTCGAGGAGGACGAGGTCGTCAAGCGCATCGCGGGCCGGCGGATCTGCCGGCTGGACTCCTCGCACGTCTTCCACGTGACGTACGCGGCGCCGAAGACCGAGGGTGTCTGCGACACCTGCGGCGGCGAGCTGTACCAGCGCGACGACGACTCCGAGGCCACGGTCCGCAACCGGCTGGAGGTCTACCACACGCAGACCGAGCCGATCATCGACTACTACAAGTCGCAGGGCCTCCTGGTGACGATCGCCGCCCTCGGTGAGGTGCACGAGATCACCAAGCGGGCGATGGACGCCCTCAAGAAGTAGTACCCCTGTCGTACAGGTACGGCCGCGGTGTCCCCAGGGCATCGCGGCCGTACTGTTGAGAAGACCCGTTTCGAAGCTGGAAGGCACGCCCCCATGGTGCAGATCAAGACCCCCGAGCAGATCGCGAAGATGCGAGAGGCGGGGCTGGTCGTCGCCGCGATCCACGCGGCGACCCGCGAGGCGGCCGTACCGGGCGCCACGACGCGTGATCTGGACATGGTGGCCCGCAAGGTGATCGCGGACGCGGGGGCCAAGTCGAACTTCCTCGGCTACGGCGGCTTCCCCGCGACCATCTGCACCTCGGTGAACGAGGTCGTCGTCCACGGCATCCCGGACGACAAGACGGTCCTCAGGGACGGCGACATCATCTCCATCGACGCCGGGGCGATCGTGGACGGCTGGCACGGCGACGCGGCCTACACGGCCTTCGTGGGCACCGGGCACGCTCCGGAGCTGGTCGAGCTCTCCCGGGTCACCGAGGAGTCCATGTGGGCCGGTATCGCGGCGATGAAGCTCGGAAACCGTCTGGTGGACATCTCGAAGGCGATCGAGACGTACATCAAGCGCCAGCCGCGGCCGTCCACCGGTGAGCACAGCCTCGGCAAGTTCGGGATCATCGAGGACTACGGCGGCCACGGCATCGGTTCCGAGATGCACATGGACCCGCACCTGCTGAACTACGTCTCGCGCAAGCGGGGCAAGGGCATCAAGCTGGTCCCGGGCCTCTGCCTGGCGATCGAGCCGATGGTCTCCCTGGGCACCGCCCAGACGGAGGTACTGGCGGACGACTGGACGGTCATCACGACGGACGGCACCTGGTCCTCGCACTGGGAGCACTCCATCGCCCTGACCGAGGCGGGTCCCATCGTCCTGACCAGCCCTGACTGTGGCAAGGCGAAGCTGGCGGAGTACGGGGTCACCACGGCTCCCGACCCCCTGGCGTAATGATCTACACTCTGGGGCAAACTTTCCGGATTCGTCTTTCTGGGTGCCCTGACGTAGACTGACTCGTCGGCTCTCGTGCACTTCCATGCCTGCATGGAGCGCGAAGCCGATCAAGGTAGCCGATTCGAAGGGCGAAGCGTGGCCAAGAAGCAAGGTGCCATCGAAATCGAGGGCACCGTGATCGAGTCCCTCCCGAACGCGATGTTCAAGGTGGAACTGCAGAACGGTCACAAGGTCCTTGCGCACATCAGCGGCAAGATGCGTATGCACTACATCCGCATCCTCCCGGATGACCGGGTCGTTGTGGAGCTGTCTCCGTACGACCTGACGCGTGGCCGGATCGTCTACCGATACAAGTAGATCTTGTCCTCACTCCTGCCTGGGCATCCGTCCCGGTGCGGGTGGTGGCACTGACCCGGAGAACCTCACCAACATGAAGGTCAAGCCGAGCGTCAAGAAGATCTGCGACAAGTGCAAGGTGATCCGCCGTCACGGTCGGGTCATGGTCATCTGCGACAACCTGCGCCACAAGCAGCGCCAGGGCTGACGCACGCCGACCGACCTGCCTTCCGCAGTTCTTCGCGCGACGTAAGAAAACGTACATACGCAGAACCCGCCCAGCCCTGAGAAGGGCCGGCGGCACCTCCGGCGGGGGCCGGGGACCCGGACGTACCACCACCCATCAGGGTGGTCGGCGGTCGGGAGTGGTTCTGCGGAAGACCCCCGAACACACAGGAGCCATTTGTGGCACGCGTTTCCGGTGTTGACATCCCGCGCGAAAAGCGCGTGGAGATCGCACTCACCTACGTCTTCGGTATCGGGCGCACCCGGTCCAAGGAGATCCTCGCCTCCACCGGCGTGAACCCGAACACCCGCGTTCGTGACCTGGCCGAAGAGGACCTCGTCAAGATCCGCGAGTACGTGGACGCCAACCTCCGTACCGAGGGTGACCTCCGCCGCGAGATCCAGGGCGACATCCGCCGCAAGATCGAGATCCAGTGCTACCAGGGTATCCGCCACCGTCGCGGTCTCCCGGTTCACGGTCAGCGCACCAGCACGAACGCGCGTACCCGCAAGGGCCCGCGTCGCGCGATCGCCGGTAAGAAGAAGCCGGGCAAGAAGTAGTCCTGTTCAGCGGTCTTGCGCTGTAGGACCGACCACCTCCCGTAGGAGATTTAGATGCCCCCCAAGGGTCGTCAGGGCGCTGCCAAGAAGGTGCGCCGCAAGGAAAAGAAGAACGTCGCTCACGGGCACGCCCACATCAAGAGCACGTTCAACAACACCATCGTCTCGATCACGGACCCCTCGGGCAACGTGATCTCCTGGGCCTCTGCCGGCCACGTCGGCTTCAAGGGCTCGCGCAAGTCCACCCCCTTCGCCGCGCAGATGGCCGCCGAGTCGGCCGCCCGCCGCGCGCAGGAGCACGGCATGCGCAAGGTTGACGTCTTCGTSAAGGGYCCSGGCTCSGGCCGCGAGACCGCGATCCGCTCCCTCCAGGCCRCCGGCCTCGAGGTCGGCTCGATCCAGGACGTCACCCCCACCCCGCACAACGGCTGCCGCCCGCCGAAGCGCCGCCGCGTCTGACGCAGCGGACGCACCTGTGCGTTCTTGAGTGTCCGGGCGGTACGAACCCCTCACGGGGGACGTGCCGCCCGTACCCTTGTTAGTCCGCAGCCATGTGCTGCACCCGTCGGGCGTCAAATAGTGGGCGTCCACGACTGAAGGAACACAGACATGCTTATCGCTCAGCGTCCTTCGCTGACCGAAGAGGTCGTCGACGAGTACCGCTCGCGGTTCGTGATCGAGCCGCTGGAGCCGGGCTTCGGCTACACCCTCGGCAACTCCCTGCGCCGTACCCTCCTGTCCTCCATCCCGGGTGCCGCTGTCACCAGCATCCGCGTGGACGGCGTCCTGCACGAGTTCACCACCGTGCCGGGCGTCAAGGAAGACGTCACGGACATCATCCTCAACATCAAGCAGCTGGTCGTCTCCTCGGAGCACGACGAGCCGGTCGTGATGTACCTGCGCAAGCAGGGTCCCGGCCTGGTCACCGCTGCCGACATCGCGCCCCCGGCCGGTGTCGAGGTGCACAACCCGGACCTGGTCCTCGCCACGCTCAACGGCAAGGGCAAGCTGGAGATGGAGCTGACCGTCGAGCGCGGTCGCGGCTACGTCTCCGCCGTCCAGAACAAGCAGCTGGGCCAGGAGATCGGCCGCATCCCGGTCGACTCCATCTACAGCCCGGTCCTCAAGGTCACCTACAAGGTCGAGGCGACCCGAGTCGAGCAGCGCACCGACTTCGACAAGCTGATCGTCGACGTCGAGACCAAGCAGGCCATGCGCCCGCGCGACGCCATGGCGTCCGCCGGCAAGACCCTGGTCGAGCTGTTCGGTCTGGCGCGCGAGCTCAACATCGACGCCGAGGGCATCGACATGGGCCCGTCCCCGACGGACGCCGCCCTGGCCGCCGACCTGGCGCTGCCGATCGAGGAGCTGGAGCTCACCGTTCGGTCGTACAACTGCCTCAAGCGCGAGGGCATCCACTCCGTGGGTGAGCTCGTCGCCCGCTCCGAGGCCGACCTGCTCGACATCCGCAACTTCGGTGCGAAGTCGATCGACGAGGTCAAGGCGAAGCTGGCCGGCATGGGCCTGGCCCTCAAGGACAGCCCGCCCGGATTCGACCCGACCGCCGCCGCCGACGCCTTCGGCGCCGACGACGACGCGGACGCCGGTTTCGTCGAGACCGAGCAGTACTAAGCAGCACCCGTAGATCTTTCCCGCGGCGTCCGCCTCGGGGGAACTGACACCGGTACCTGACACGGCCGGTGCAGATATGAAGGAGTAACACCATGCCGCGTCCCGCAAAGGGTGCCCGCCTGGGCGGTTCCGCCGCGCACGAGAAGCACCTCCTCGCGAACCTCGCGAAGGCGCTCTTCGAGCACGGCCGCATCACCACCACCGAGGCCAAGGCCCGTCGCCTGCGTCCCTACGCCGAGCGTCTGGTCACCAAGGCCAAGAAGGGCGACATCCACAACCGTCGCCTGGTGCTGCAGACGATCACGGACAAGAGCATCGTGCACACGCTGTTCACCGAGATCGCCCCGCGCTACGAGAACCGCCCCGGTGGTTACACGCGCATCACCAAGATCGGCAACCGTCGTGGCGACAACGCCCCGATGGCGGTCATCGAGCTGGTCGAGGCCCTGACGGTCGCCCAGCAGGCCACCGGTGAGGCCGAGGCCGCCACCAAGCGCGCGGTCAAGGAGGCGGAGGCCAAGGCCGAGGCCACCGAGACCGAGGCTGTCGAGGAGACCAAGGAGGCCTGATCCCGCTCCGGGATCGAGTTTTCTTGATCGGCTCTGAACGGGCCCGCCCCCTTCCCGGGGCGGGCCCGTTCTGCATCTCTGAGAGAGGATCTGTCACGTGAGTGACGAGGTGGAGCCCGGTCACGTCCGGGTGCGGCTGGACCTGTCGTACGACGGCAAGGACTTCTCCGGCTGGGCGAAGCAGCGGACGCTGCGGACCGTGCAGGGCGAGCTGGAGAGCGCCCTGCAGACCGTGATGCGGCTCAAGGAGCCCGTCGACCTGACCGTCGCCGGGCGCACCGACGCCGGGGTGCACGCGCGCGGACAGGTCGCGCAGTTCGACCTGGCCGAAGAGGTGTGGGCCGAACACCACGACAAGCTGCTGCGCCGCCTCGCGGGCCGGCTGCCGCACGACGTACGGGTCTGGAAGGCCGCGGAGGCCCCCGAGGGCTTCAACGCCCGGTTCTCCGCCATCTGGCGCCGCTACGCCTACCGGGTCGGCGACCACCAGGCCGGCGTCGACCCGCTGCGCCGCGGGCACGTGCTGTGGCACCAGTGGCCGCTGGACGTGGACGCCATGAACGAGGCCGCCGCCGCGCTGCTCGGCGAGCACGACTTCGCCGCGTACTGCAAGAAGCGCGAGGGCGCCACGACCATCCGTACGCTCCAGGAGCTCAGCTGGGTGCGGGACGCGGACGGGATCGTCACGGCGACGGTGCGGGCCGACGCCTTCTGCCACAACATGGTCCGCTCCCTGGTCGGAGCCCTGCTGCACGTGGGCGACGGCCACCGGCCCGTGGAGTGGCCCGGACAGGTCCTGGCCGCCGCCGTACGGGACTCCTCGGTGCACGTGGTGAAGCCGCACGGACTGACCCTGGAGGAGGTCGGCTACCCGGCGGACGAGCTGCTGGCCGCCCGCAGCAAGGAAGCGCGCAACATGCGCACCCTGCCGGGGGCCGGCTGCTGCTGAGCGGTGCCCGCGGCGCCCGCAGGGACGGGCCGCGCCGCAAAGCATTTGGGCGGTGCCCCGTGGCCCGGGAGAATGCCCCGCATGGGACATCTCGAAGCCAGCCACCTGGAGTACTACCTTCCCGACGGGCGGGTCCTGCTCCCCGACGTCTCCTTCCGTGTGGGGGAGGGGTCGGTCGTCGCCCTGGTCGGGGCGAACGGGGCCGGCAAGACCACGCTGCTGAAGCTGATCTCCGGTGAGCTCCAGCCGCACGGCGGCGGGGTCTCCATCAGCGGCGGGCTCGGCGTGATGTCGCAGTTCGTGGGCTCGGTGCGGGACGAGACGACGGTGCGGGACCTGCTGGTGTCGGTGGCGCAGCCGCGGATCCGGGAGGCCGCGAAGGCCGTGGACCGGGCCGAGCAGCTGATCCTGACGGTGGACGACGAGGCCGCGCAGATGGCGTACGCGCAGGCGCTCAGCGACTGGGCGGACGTCCAGGGCTACGAGGCGGAGACGCTGTGGGACGTCTGCACCATGGCCGCGCTGGCGATCCCGTACGACAGCGCGCAGTTCCGCGAGGTGCGCACGCTGTCGGGCGGTGAGCAGAAGCGCCTGGTCCTGGAGGCGCTGCTGCGCGGGCCGGACGAGGTGCTGCTGCTCGACGAGCCGGACAACTACCTGGACGTGCCGGGCAAGCGGTGGCTGGAGGAGCAGCTGCGGGCCACCCGCAAGACGGTGCTGTTCGTCTCCCACGACCGGGAGCTGCTGACCCAGGCCGCCGAGAAGATCATCAGCCTGGAGGCGAGCCCGACGGGCAGCGACGTGTGGGTGCACGGCGCGGGCTTCGGGACGTACCACGAGGCCCGCAAGGAGCGTTTCGCGCGGTTCGAGGAGCTCAAGCGGCGCTGGGACGAGGAGCACGCCCGGCTGAAGGCGCTGGTGCTGCGGCTGCGCAACCAGGCGGCTTCCAGCCCCGACATGGCTTCGCGCTACCGGGCCATGCAGACGCGCTTCCAGAAGTTCGAGGAGGCCGGGCCGCCGCCGGAGCCGCCGCGCGAGCAGGACATCAGGATGCGGCTGAAGGGCGGGCGGACGGGGGTGCGCGCGCTGACCGTGGAGAACCTGGAGCTGACGGGGCTGATGAAGCCCTTCTCGCTGGAGGTGTTCTACGGGGAGCGCGTCGCGGTGCTCGGCTCGAACGGTTCCGGCAAGTCGCACTTCCTGCGGCTGCTGGCGGGCGAGGACGTCAAGCACACGGGCGACTGGAAGCTGGGCGCACGGGTGCTGCCGGGCCATTTCGCGCAGACGCACGCGCATCCGGAGCTGTTCGGCCGCACGCTCGTCGACATCCTGTGGACGGAGGCGGCGAAGCCGCTGGGCGCGGCGATGGGCGCCCTGCGCCGTTACGAGCTGGAGCGTCAGGCGGAACAACCGTTCGAGAAGCTCTCGGGCGGGCAGCAGGCGCGTTTCCAGATCCTGCTGCTGGAGCTGGCCGGCACCACCGCGCTGCTGCTGGACGAGCCGACGGACAACCTCGACCTGGAGTCGGCGGAGGCCCTGCAGGACGGGCTGGAGTCGTACGACGGCACGGTGCTGTGCGTGACGCACGACCGCTGGTTCGCGCGGACATTTGACCGTTACCTGGTCTTCGGTTCGGACGGTGTCGTGCGGGAGACTCAGGAGCCCGTCTGGGACGAACGCAGGGTCGATCGCAAGCGCTGAAACGCGGACCGTTCGTTCGACGGACGGAGTCCGGCGCAGCCGGCCGAAGCCCTTGAGGCCCCTGGGCCGAAGGGTGCGAGGGCGGCGTGTGGGAGCTGTCTCAGGAGCCCGTCCGGGACGAACGTAGGGTCGATCGCAAGCGGTAGGGGCCGTCGACCCCTGCGGGGCGAGGGGGAGGCGCTGTGGGGCTGCGGCCTAGCATCTGGCTCATGAAGTGGGACCGCCCGTCAGCGGCCGGGCGGCGGACCGCCTGGCTGGTGGAGCCGGCGCCGTGGTCCTGGCGGGCCGTCTCGCTGCTGGTCCTGCTGACGGTCTCGGTCTCGACGAGCCTGCGCCCGAACTGGGGCTCCGACAACGCGTTCGTGGTCAAGGCCGCGGACGCGTTGCTGTCGGGGGTCTCGCCGTACGAGGACAAGCGGTTCCTGTACCTGCCCAGCGCCGTGATCATGGCGGTGCCGGAGGCGATGGTTCCGCGGGAGGCGCTGCGCTGGCTGCTGCCGCTGGGGATGACCGGGCTCGTGGGGGTCGGCTGGTGGGCCTCGCTGCGGCTGTTCGCGGTGCCGCTGTGCTCCCGGTTCGCGGTGGGCGGCCTCGGGCTCCTCGCGCTGGCCTACAAGCCGTACGCGAACCTCGTGCTGATCGGCAACTGGACGGCGATCTCGGCGGCCGCCCTGCCGGTCGCCCTGCTGCTGGCGCACCGGCGCTCGTGGGCCGCGGCGGGGCTGGTGGTGGGGCTGGCGATCGCCTGCAAGCCGATGCTGGTACCGGTCGGTCTGCTCTTCGTCCTGGCCCGGCAGTGGCGGGGCCTGGCGGGGGCGGTGCTGGTGCCGGTGGGGCTGTCGCTCGTGGGGGCCCTGCTGATGCCGAGCCCGACGCTGTTCTTCACCAAGACCCTGCCGTTCCTCTTCAAGGGGCAGGACGCCTACGCGCTGCCCTGGGACGCCTCGCCGATCGCGGTGCTGCCGCGGCTGGGGCTGCCGGAGGCGGTGGCGGTGGTGCTGGCGGGCGCGGGGGCGCTGGCCGGGCTGTGGGCGGTGCGCGTGCGGTGGCGGCGTTCGGAAGGGGAGACCGACGGGGGTGCGCTGCGGCTGACGGAGACCTCGTGCATGGTGATGCTCGCCGCATTCCTGGTGTCGCGGCCTTCCTTCGACCACTACCTGCTGGTGGTGCTGCCGCCGCTGCTGGCGTCGGGGGTGCGGGAGGGGTCGATGCCGCGCTCGCCCTGGTTCTGGCTGGCCCTGACGCCCCAGACGGCCCTCGTCCCGTGGCCCTCCGAGCTGGCCCACAAGCGGCGCGCTTTCAGGGACATGGCGGCCCTGTGCGGGCTCGCGGGTCTGCTGCTGCGTCGTGTGCTGCGCTCCGGTCGGGTTACTCTGGGACCCGTAACAACTGCGGGGTCCCCACCCAGGACCGAACCGGAGTGCGCCGCGACGCCAGCAGCATCGGCATCGCGGACCGCGTTTTGACCCGTACGGGTCTTCTTGGGTACTCTGCTGGTTTGTTATGCGTATTGGCTTTCTCATTCTCACGTGAAAGGGCCTTACGCCGGTCCACCGGGCCGATGACCAGCGGTTCACACGGGTTGCGTCCCCGATGTGGACAAGCGGCTGTCGTGATCGTCCGTGGTGACCCTGTCAGGACCCTTCCCGCGGGGCTCGTGCCCTATGGGATGACCCACCACTGAAGAAGCGAAGGCATACGCGTGCGTACGTTCAGCCCCAAGCCCGGCGACATCTCGCGCCAGTGGCTCGTCATCGACGCCCAGGACGTTGTCCTCGGCCGTCTGGCGACCCAGGCCGCTGCCCTCCTGCGGGGTAAGCACAAGCCGACCTACGCCCCCCACATGGACATGGGCGACTTCGTCATCATCGTCAACGCCGACAAGGTTCACCTGTCCGGCAACAAGGCGACCCAGAAGATGGCGTACCGCCACTCCGGCTTCCCGGGCGGTCTGCGTTCGGTCCGCTACGACGACCTCCTGGCGAACAACCCGGAGAAGGCCGTCGAGAAGGCCATCAAGGGCATGCTCCCCAAGAACACCCTGGGCCGTCAGATGCTCTCGAAGCTGAAGGTCTACTCGGGCGACCAGCACCCCCACGCTGCCCAGCAGCCGGTGCCGTTCGAGATCACCCAGGTCGCGCAGTAGTTCCGGCCACCCCCTAAGACGTAGAAAATTCTGAGGAGCATCGTGGCCGAGACCACCGCCGAGACCCCCGTCGAAGAGTTCGAGGGCGTCGAGGAGTACACCACCGAGTCCGAGGTCGTCGTCGAGGGCGACTACACCTCCGAGTCGCTTGCCGGTCGCTTCGGTGACCCCCAGCCGGCCGCCGGCCTGGGCCGTCGCAAGAACGCCATCGCCCGCGTCCGGATCGTTCCGGGCACCGGCAAGTGGAAGATCAACGGTCGCACCCTTGAGGACTACTTCCCCAACAAGGTGCACCAGCAGGAAGTCAACGAGCCCTTCAAGCTCCTCGAGCTTGACGGCCGTTACGACGTCATCGCCCGCATCGCGGGTGGCGGCGTCTCCGGTCAGGCCGGTGCCCTGCGCCTCGGCGTTGCCCGTGCGCTGAACGAGGCGGACGTGGACAACAACCGCCCGGCGCTGAAGAAGGCCGGTTTCCTTTCCCGCGACGACCGTGCGGTCGAGCGCAAGAAGGCCGGTCTCAAGAAGGCCCGCAAGGCTCCGCAGTACAGCAAGCGTTAATCTGCGCCTGCTGTTCTGCAACGAAACCGCCCCGGCAGCACTCTCCGTGCTGTCGGGGCGGTTCGTTTACCGCCATAAGCGGCAATACCTGTCACAAGCGGTCACAAAGCGAAGCGTGAACTCGGGAGGACAACAGTGGGACGACTCTTCGGGACGGACGGTGTACGAGGCGTCGCCAACGCGGATCTGACGGCCGAGCTCGCGCTCGGCCTCTCCGTGGCGGCCGCGCACGTACTCGCCGAGGCGGGCACCTTCGCGGGCCACCGGGCCACGGCGGTCGTCGGCCGCGATCCCCGCGCGTCGGGCGAGTTCCTGGAGGCCGCGGTGGTCGCGGGCCTCGCCAGCGCCGGCGTGGACGTCCTGCGCGTCGGTGTGCTGCCCACCCCGGCGGTGGCGTATCTCACCGGTGCGCTGGGCGCCGACCTCGGCGTGATGCTCTCCGCCAGCCACAACGCCATGCCCGACAACGGCATCAAGTTCTTCGCGCGCGGCGGCCACAAGCTCGCCGACGACCTGGAGAACCGGATCGAGTCGGTCTACGAGGAGCACCGCACGGGCGCTCCCTGGGACCGCCCCACCGGTGACGGCGTCGGCCGCGTCTCCGACTACACCGAGGGCTTCGACAAGTACGTCGCCCACCTCATCGGGGTCCTGCCGAACCGGCTCGACGGCCTGAAGGTCGTCCTCGACGAGGCCCACGGCGCGGCCGCCTACGTCTCGCCCGAGGCCTTCACCCGCGCGGGCGCGGAGATCGTCACGATCGGCGCCGAGCCCGACGGCCTCAACATCAACGACGGCTGCGGCTCCACCCACCTGGGACTGCTCAAGGCGGCCGTCGTCGAGCACGGCGCCGACCTCGGCATCGCGCACGACGGCGACGCCGACCGCTGCCTGGCCGTGGACCACACCGGCGCCGAGGTCGACGGCGACCAGATCCTCGCCGTGCTGGCCCTGGCCATGCGCGAGGCGGGCCAGCTGCGCGAGAACACCGTGGTCGGCACCGTCATGTCCAACCTGGGCTTCAAGCTGGCGATGGAGGCCGAGGGCATCCAGGTCGTGCAGACCGGGGTCGGCGACCGCTACGTGCTGGAGTCGATGAAGGAGCACGGCTACGCGCTGGGCGGCGAGCAGTCCGGCCACGTGATCATCCTCGACCACGCGACCACCGGCGACGGCACGCTGACCGGCCTGATGCTGGCGGCGCGCGTCGCCGCCACCGGGCGGGGGCTGGCCGATCTGGCCGGGGTCATGACGCGGCTGCCGCAGATCCTGATCAACGTCCCGGACGTGGACAAGTCCCGGGTCGCGACCTCCGGCGAGCTGGCCGCGGCCGTCGCCGACGCCGAGCGCGAGCTGGGCACCACCGGCCGGGTGCTGCTGCGTCCGTCCGGCACCGAGCCCCTCGTGCGGGTGATGGTGGAGGCCGCCGACATCGAGCAGGCCCGCGCGGTCGCCGGGCGGCTGGCGGACGTGGTGAAGTCGGCGCTCGGCTAGCCCCGGCTACTGCGAGGTGTGCCGTGGCGCACCCGGCGGGCGGATCATCCGGCCCTGCTGGGTGCGCCACAGCAGTTTCCAGGCGACGAGGGTGAGGGTCCCGGACAGGACGATGCCCAGCAGGTTCAGCGACAGCTGTATGGCCGAACCCCACATCTGGCCGAGGTCCCCGTAGGACAGGGCCACGGCGGCGTTGGCGGCCGCGGGGACGGTGGTGACCGAGATGGCCACGCCGACCAGGGCGCCGGACTTCGCCGAGGTCAGCGAGAGCATGCCGACCACGCCGGCGAGCAGGGCCACGACGAAGGAGAACGGGTCGGGCTGCCAGATGAAACTGGTGTTGGGCCGGGGGTCGTCCAGCATGCTCTCGTGGAAGAGCCCGAGGGCGTCCATCACCAGGCTGAACACGGTCGTCCCCACGATCGCGGCGGCGAAGCCGACCAGCAGGGCGACCGCGGAGCGCGCGGTCAGCCTCGGGGCGCGCTGCACCAGGCCCGTACAGATCCCGGCGAGGGGCCCGAACTCCGGACCGACGGCCATCGCGCCGACGATCAGGACCGCGTTGTCCAGGACCACGCCGCAGGCCGCGATCATCGTGGCGATGATCATGAACACGCTGTAGGTGATCGTGAGGGTGGACTCCTCGTGGGTGGACTCGGCGAGCTGTTCCCAGATCACCGCGTCCGCGGCCTCGCCCGGAGCCTCCTCCTCCGCCATGTCGGCGCGTCGCGAGATCGACAGGTCGATGTGCTCGACGGCGATCGACCCCGATGCGTCGAGGCCGAGCGCGCGCATCTCCTGCAGCAGCTCGTCGGCCGCCTCGCGGGCCACGTCGCACATCACCACGTCGCCCGCGGGGTCGCGGGCGGCGCCGGTCAGCACGACCAGGTGCGTGGTGCCGACCGTCCGGTCGATCAGCTGCACGACCTGCTCCGTCAGGGCGTGCGGGGTGATCATCCTCAGATGCAGCATGCCCGCACCCTAGCCGCCCGGGGCCGGCTCAGAGCTTGCGCAGGCTCAGCTTCTGGACCTTGTGGTCGGGGCCCTTGCGCACGACGAGGGTGGCGCGCCCGCGGGTGGGCGCCACGTTCTCCAGCAGGTTGGGCTTGTTGATGGTCCGCCACATCGTCTGGGCGTACTCCAGGGCCTCCTCCTCGGAGACCTGGGTGTACTTGCGGAAGTAGGAGAAGGGGTTCTGGAACGCCGTCGCGCGCAGCTTCCGGAAGCGGTTGAGGTACCAGCGCTCGATGTCCTCGGGCCGCGCGTCCACGTACACGCTGAAGTCGAAGTAGTCGGCCAGGCCGACGCGGGTGCGGCCGTCCTTGCCGGGCAGGGCCGGCTGGAGGACGTTCAGCCCCTCGACGATCAGGATGTCGGGGCGGCGCACGACGAGCCGCTCCTCCGGGACGATGTCGTAGATCAGGTGCGAGTAGACCGGGGCCGTGACCTCGTCCTTGCCCGCCTTGATGTCGGCGACGAAACGGGTCAGCGCCCGGCGGTCGTAGGACTCCGGGAAGCCCTTGCGGGCGGTCAGGCCGCGCCGCTGGAGCTCCTTCATCGGGTACAGGAACCCGTCCGTAGTGACCAGCTCGACGCGGGGGTGCTCGGGCCAGCGCGCGAGGAGGGCCTGGAGCAGGCGGGCCACCGTGGACTTGCCCACCGCGACCGAGCCGGCGACGCCTATGACGAAGGGGGTGCCCTGCTGGGCGCCGTGCCCGTTGCCGGCGTCGCCGAGGAAGGTGTTCAGGGTGCCGCGCAGGTTGCTGGTGGCGCCGACGTAGAGGTTGAGCAGGCGGGAGAGCGGGAGGTAGACGTCGCGCACCTCGTCGAGGTCGATGACGTCACCGAGACCGCGCAGCCGCTCGACCTCCTCCGCCGTCAGGGGCAGCGGCGTGCGCTCGCGCAGGGCGCTCCACTCCGCGCGGGTGAGGTCGACGTAGGGGGAGGCCTCGTGGCCCCGGCGGCGCGTGGGATGCGCGGCAGGCTCGGGGTGCGTGGGGTGCTCCGATCCGACGGGGCGCTCCGTTGCGCTGTCCGGCGTGCTTCGTGGCGGCGAAGTGATCACAGGGCCATTGTCGGGGCTCGGGGCCGGTCGTGGGTGGTGGGGTCGGTCACGTGGCCGACGGTCCCGTCGAAGGCGCAGGTGGTGGGGTTGTACGGGTGTGGGTATCGATCGGAACCCCGTCCCGTCTCATGCCGATCACGATCGGCCTCCGGGGCCGGGAACTCCGGCGGGGCGATCGGGCGGGTCGTACATTGATCGCTACCGCGACGCCGTTCCGTGTGCGTGCGGTGTCTTTTTCCCTGGGGGGATCCTTCGTGCGCAGCACCCTCGTCCGTCGTACCGTCCTGACCGCCTCCGCGGTGTCCCTGGCCCTGCTCGCCACCGCCTGTGGCTCCGACAAGGCCGACACCGGGGGCGATGCCAAGCCCGACCCGCGGCCGTCCGCGCCATCGGCCGCTCCCGTCGCGAAGGGCAAGACGGACGCGGAGCTGGCCGGCCTGCTGGTCACGCAGGCGGAGGTCCCCGACTACGTGATCAACGCCCAGGCCGCCGCGAAGCTGTCCAAGGTCGACGAGACCCAGGTCGCCACCGACAAGCCCGCCTGCAAGGTCCTGGTGCAGACCCAGGCCCTCCAGAAGGTCGGCAAGCCGTCCGGCGTCGCCCGCACCACGCTGGGCGCCAAGCCGAAGGAGCCCGCGGCCGGCGCCTCGCCCGAGGAGAAGCTGGAAGCGGTCAAGAACGCCCTCGGCACCACCGCGACCCTGACCGGTCTGTCCTCCTACGAGGGCCAGGGCGCGCAGGAGACCCTCGCGGCCTTCAAGACCGCCGGGCAGATCTGCGCGGGCGGGTTCTCCTCCACCTCGGAGGGCGACACCACCAAGTACGAGAGCGTGGCCGCGGGCCCGGCCGTCACCGCCGGCGACGAGGCGGTCAGCCTGGCCCTCACCGTCGACATGGAGGGCGGCGACAAGGGCACCCTGCTCCTCGTCATGGCGCGCAAGGGCGGCACGGTGGCCTCCTTCAGCTCGATCAGCCTCCTGGGCAAGGCCGATTCCCCGACGGCCCTGATCGACGCTCAGGTCAAGAAGCTCGGCTGACCCTCCGCGCCCGCACGTCCACCCCGCCCGGCGGTTCGCCGGGCGGGGTTTCGTCTTGTTCGGGTACGGGGCAGACGGCCGACCAGCGCGTACGCTGCGCCCTATGTGCGGAATTGTGGGTTACGTGGGAGCGCAGTCTGCGCTCGATGTGGTCATCGCCGGACTGAAGCGGCTGGAGTACCGCGGCTACGACTCGGCCGGCATCGCGGTCCTCGCCGACGGCGAACTCGCCAACGTCAAGAAGGCCGGGAAACTGGTCAACCTGGAGAAGGAGCTCGTCGGGCACCCGCTGCCGGCCGGTTCCACCGGACTCGGGCACACCCGGTGGGCGACCCACGGCGGGCCCACCGACGTCAACGCCCACCCCCACCTGGACAACTCCGGCCGGGTGGCCGTCGTGCACAACGGCATCATCGAGAACTTCGCCGCGCTGCGCGCCGAACTGGCCGAGCGCGGGCACCGGCTGGTGTCCGAGACGGACACCGAGGTGGTCGCACACCTGCTCGCCGAGCGGTTCTCGGCCACCGGGGGCGGCCTGGCCGAGGCGATGCGGCAGGTGTGCCGGCGCCTGGAGGGCGCGTTCACCCTCGTCGCGGTCCACGCCGACGAGCCGGACGTGGTGGTCGGCGCCCGCCGCAACTCCCCCCTGGTGGTCGGGGTGGGGGAGGGCGAGAACTTCCTGGCCTCGGACGTGGCGGCCTTCATCGCCCACACCCGCTCCGCGATCGAACTGGGACAGGACCAGGTCGTCGAACTGCGCCGCGACGAGGTCACGGTGACGGACTTCCTCGGGGCGCCCGCGGACGTGCGCGCGTACCACGTGGACTGGGACGCCTCGGCGGCCGAGAAGGGGGGCTACGACTACTTCATGCTCAAGGAGATCGCCGAGCAGCCCAAGGCCGTCGCCGACACCCTCCTCGGCCGGATCGACGCGAGCGGTCTGCTGACCCTGGACGAGGTGCGCATCCCCGCCGCGGTGCTCCGCGAGGTCGACAAGGTCGTGATCGTGGCGTGCGGTACGGCGTACCACGCGGGCATGATCGCGAAGCTGGCCATCGAGCACTGGACCCGCATCCCCTGCGAGACGGAGCTCGCCAGCGAGTTCCGCTACCGCGACCCGATCCTCGACCAGCGGACGCTGGTGATCGCGATCTCGCAGTCCGGCGAGACCATGGACACCCTGATGGCGCTGCGCCACGCCCGCGAGCAGGGGGCCAAGGTGCTGGCCGTCTGCAACACCAACGGATCGACGATCCCGCGGGAGTCGGACGCCGTGCTGTACACGCACGCCGGTCCCGAGGTGGCCGTCGCCTCCACCAAGGCGTTCCTGACGCAGCTGGTCGCCTGCTACCTGGTCGCGCTGTACCTCGGGCAGGTGCGGGGCACCAAGTGGGGCGACGAGATCGAGGCCGTGATCCGGGAGCTGTCGGACATCGCCGGTGCGGTGGAGACGGTGCTGGAGACGATGGAGCCGGTACGGAGCCTCGCGCGTTCGCTGGCCGACAAGGACACCGTGCTGTTCCTCGGGCGGCACGTCGGGTACCCGGTGGCGCTGGAGGGCGCGCTCAAGCTCAAGGAGCTGGCGTACATGCACGCCGAGGGCTTCGCGGCGGGCGAGCTCAAGCACGGTCCGATCGCGCTGATCGAGGAGGACCTGCCGGTGGTGGTGGTCGTACCGTCCCCGCGCGGGCGCTCGGTCCTGCACGACAAGATCGTCTCGAACATCCAGGAGATCCGGGCGCGTGGGGCGCGGACGATCGTGATCGCGGAGGAGGGCGACGAGGCGGTGGTCCCGTACGCCGACCACCTGATCCGCATCCCGGCGACCCCGACGCTGCTCCAGCCGCTGGTGGCGACGGTGCCGCTGCAGGTGTTCGCGTGCGAGCTGGCGACGGCGCGGGGCAACGAGGTGGACCAGCCGCGTAACCTCGCCAAGTCCGTGACCGTGGAGTAGTTGGGGTTGTTGTGATCGTCGGTGTGGGGATTGACGTTGCGGAGATCGAGCGGTTCGGGGCCGCGCTGGAGCGGACGCCGAACCTGGCGCGGCGGCTCTTCCTCGACTCCGAGCTGATGCTGCCGGGCGGCGAGCGGCGCGGGACCGCCTCGCTCGCCGCCCGGTTCGCGGCCAAGGAGGCCCTGGCCAAGGCGCTCGGCGCGCCCGGCGGGCTGCTGTGGACCGACGCCGAGGTGTACGTGGAGGAGTCCGGGCAGCCCCGGCTGCGGGTGTCCGGGACGGTCGAGGCGCGGGCGAAGGCGCTCGGTGTGACGTCCTGGCACATCTCGCTGAGCCATGACGCCGGGATCGCGTCCGCCGTGGTGATCGCGGAGAGGTAGGGCTCGGGTCCGGGTACGGGTACGGGTACGGGTGCCGGGCCGGGTAACGGGTGCGGGCCGGGGCCCCGGGCTGCGGCCACCGGGGCCGGCCTTCGGGCACGCTGGTGCCATGCGTACTGCTTACAGCGTGGAGACCGTACGGGCCGCCGAGCGCGAGCTGATGGCCCGGCTGCCGGAAGGCGCCCTGATGGCGAGGGCCGCGGCCGGGCTGGCCGCCGTGTGCGCGGGGCTGTTGGGGCGGGTGTACGGCTCCCGCGTCGTGGTGCTGGCCGGCCCGGGGGACAACGGCGGCGACGCCCTGTACGCGGGTGCGCGGCTGGCGCGGCGCGGGGCCCGGGTGACGGCGGTGCCGATGGATCCGGCGCGGATGCACCCGGGCGGGCTCGCCGCGCTGCGGGCCGCCGGGGGCCGGGTCGAGAGGTCCGTCCCGGAGCGGGCGGACCTCGTCCTGGACGGGCTGCTCGGGATCGGCGGCCGGGGCGGGCTGCGGCCGGCGGCCGCCGCGCTGGCGGAACGGATCCCGGCGGGCGCGCTCGTGGTCGCCGTGGACCTGCCGAGCGGGGTCGACGCGGACACCGGCGAGGTGACGGGCCCGGCGGTGGCGGCCGACGCGACGGTGACCTTCGGCGCGTACAAGCCGGGGCTGCTGATCGACCCCGGGGCCTCGCGGGTGGGCGCGGTGCGGCTGGTCGACATCGGGCTGGACCTCGCGGAGCCCGGCCTGGAAGCCCTCCAGCACGCCGACGTGGCGGGCCTGCTGCCCGTGCCGACGGCGTCGAGCGACAAGTACCGGCGGGGCGTGGTCGGGGTCGTCGCCGGGTCGGAGCAGTACCCGGGCGCTGCGGTACTGGCCGTCGCGGGGGCGCTGCGGGGCGGCGCCGGCGCGGTGCGGTACGTGGGGCCGGCGGCGGACGCCGTCCTCGCGCGCTACCCGGAGGTGCTGGTCGGGCGGGGCCGGGTGCAGGCCTGGGTGGTCGGACCGGGGATCGGGGCAGGGCGGACCGCGGAGGTCGCGCGGGCGCTGGCCGACCGGGACGTGCCGGTGCTGGTGGACGCGGACGGGCTGCGGGGACTGGACCCCGACGTGGTGCGGGGGCGCCGGGCCGTGACCCTGCTGACCCCGCACGCGGGGGAGGCGGCGGCGCTGCTGGGGGTGCCGAGGGAGTCGGTGGAGGCCGGGCGGCTGGCCGCCGCGCGGGAACTGGCGGGGCGGTACGGGGCGGCCGTGCTGCTGAAGGGGTCGACGACGCTGGTCGCCCCCGCCGGGCCCGGCCCGGTCCGGGTGAACCCGACCGGGACCCCGTGGCTGGCCACCGCCGGGAGCGGGGACGTGCTGTCGGGGCTGGCCGGGGCCCTGCTGGCGGGCGGGCTGTCGGGGCTCGACGCCGGGTCGGTGGCGGCGTACCTCCACGGGCTGGCCGGGAGGCTGGCCGCCGACGGGGCTCCGGTGGTGGCGCACGAGGTGGCCGCCGCCCTTCCGGCGGCGTGGCGCGACGTCACGTCCTGACCCCGCCACGCCCTGCCCCCGCCCATGCGCCCTGACCCCGGCAGCCCGGCTCTGCCCCCGTGCCCCCGGCCGGGGCCGGGTGCCACGCGGCCGGGCGGGTAGAGCCGAGGCGGGGCGGGGGTTCTGAGAGACTGTGGGCGATGAACGAGACACCGACGCGCGTGTACGCCGAGATCGATCTTGACGCAGTACGGGAGAACGTGCGCGCCCTGCGCGCGCGGGCGCCCCGGGCCCAGCTCATGGCCGTCGTCAAGGCGAACGCCTACGGGCACGGGGCCGTCCCCTGCGCCCGTGCCGCCCAGGAGGCCGGCGCCACCTGGCTCGGTACCGCCACCCCCGAGGAGGCGCTCGCCCTGCGCGCCGCCGGCATCGAGGGGCGCGTCATGTGCTGGCTCTGGACCCCCGGCGGGCCCTGGCGGGAGGCCATCGAGGCCGACATCGACGTGTCGGTCAGCGGCCTGTGGGCCCTGGACGAGGTGCGGGGGGCCGCCCGCGCGGCCGGCCGCACCGCCAGGATCCAGCTCAAGGCCGACACCGGCCTCGGCCGCAACGGCTGCCAGCCCGCCGACTGGGCGGAGCTCGTCGGCGCGGCCGTCGCCGCGCAGGCGGAGGGAACCGTCCGGGTCACCGGCGTCTGGTCGCACTTCGCCTGCGCCGACGAGCCCGGTCACCCCTCCATCCGGCCGCAGCTCGACGCCTTCCGCGACATGCTCGCCTACGCGGAGAAGGAGGGGGTCGAGCCCGAGGTCCGGCACATCGCCAACTCGCCCGCGACCCTCACCCTCCCCGAGAGCCACTACGACCTCGTCCGCACCGGCCTGGCCGTCTACGGCGTCTCGCCAGCCCCCGAGCTCGGCACCCCCGCCCAGCTCGGCCTGCGCCCCGCCATGCGGCTCAAGGCCTCGCTCGCCCTGGTCAAGTCCGTCCCCGCCGGGCACGGGGTGAGCTACGGCCACCACTACGTCACCGGGTCCGAGACCCACCTCGCGCTGGTCCCCGCCGGTTACGCGGACGGCCTGCCGCGCAGCGCCTCCGGCCGCGGGCCGGTGCTCGTCGGCGGCCGGATCCGGCGGGCCGCCGGCCGGATCGCCATGGACCAGTTCGTCGTCGACCTCGGCGAGGACCTCGCCCGCGTCGGCGACGAGGCCGTCGTCTTCGGCGACGCGGAACGCGGCGAACCCACCGCCGAGGACTGGGCTCAAGCGGCACACACGATCGCGTATGAGATCGTCACCCGTATCGGAGGTCGGGTGCCCCGGGTGTACCTGGGCGGCTGAGTGAGGACGGCGACGTCGTGAGCGAAAACTGGCGCAAGGCCGGCTGGGCCGGCGCCGCCATCGGTGTCATAGCGGCGGGCGCCGCGGCCGGTGTCGCGGTCGAAAGGATCACCGTGGGACGCGGCATCCGCATGAAGGCCCGCCTGGCGCTCGACGCCGCCGGGGACTACGGCTCCCTGCGCGGGACCGAGGGCGTCTGCCGGGCCGAGGACGGCACGGAGCTCTACCACGAGACCGACGAACTGCCGCCCGCGCCCCCCGGCAAGAAGCGCCGTCTGCGCCGCTCGTCCCCGGCCGCCGGGACCACCGTCGTCTTCTGCCACGGCTACTGCCTCGGCCAGGACTCCTGGCACTTCCAGCGCGCCGCGCTGCGCGGAGTCGTCCGGGCCGTCTACTGGGACCAGCGCAGCCACGGCCGCAGCGCCCGGGGCCTGGCCCAGGCCGACGGCGAGCCGGTGACCATCGACCAGCTCGGCCGCGACCTCAAGGCCGTCATCGACGCCACCGCGCCCGAGGGCCCGCTGGTCCTCGTCGGCCACTCCATGGGCGGGATGACCGTCATGGCCCTCGCCGAACAGTTCCCGGAGCTGGTGCGCGACCGGGTGATCGGGGTGGCCCTGGTGGGCACCTCCAGCGGGCGGCTCGACCAGGTGACGTACGGGCTGCCCTCCGTGGGCCAGGGCGCGGTGCGCAGGATCCTGCCCGGCGTGCTCAGGGCGCTCGGCTCCCAGGTGGAGCTGGTGGAGAAGGGCCGCCGGGCCACCGCCGACCTCTTCGCCGGGATGATCAAGCTGTACTCGTTCGGCTCCCGTGACGTGGATCCGGGCGTCGCCCGCTTCGCCGAGCGGCTGATCGAGGCGACCCCGATCGACGTGGTCGCCGAGTTCTACCCGGCCTTCCAGGCCCACGACAAGACCGCCGCCCTCCAGCGGTTCGCGGACATCCCGGTCACCGTCATCGCCGGGGACCGGGACATGATCATCCCGGCCGAGCACAGCGTGTCGATCAAGGAGGCGCTGCCGGCGGCCGACCTGGTCGTGCTGGAGAACACCGGGCACCTGATGATGCTGGAGCGCCCGGACATCGTGACCGGGCTGCTGACCGACCTCCTGGCGCGGACCGGAGCCGTCCCCGCACCGACTAACGTTGGGGCGCATGGAAGAAGTACCGCGGGAAGCACCGCGCAGCCCGGCGGCTGAGGCCCTGGCCGAGGCCGCCGCCGAAACCATCGTCACCGTCGACTCGCCCGCCTCCATGCAGGAGCTGGGCCGCCGGATCGCGGGGCTGCTGCGCCCCGGCGACCTCGTCCTGCTGACCGGGGAGCTCGGCGCGGGCAAGACCACCCTGACCCGCGGCCTGGGGGAGGGGCTGGGCGTGCGCGGGGCCGTGACCTCGCCGACCTTCGTGATCGCCCGGGTGCACCCGTCCCTGGGCGACGGGCCCCCGCTCGTGCACGTGGACGCGTATCGCCTCGGCGGCGGGCTGGACGAGATGGAGGACCTGGACCTCGACGTCTCGCTGCCCGAGTCCGTGATCGTCGTGGAGTGGGGCGACGGCAAGGTGGAGGAGCTCTCCGACGACCGGCTCCACGTGGTGATCGGCCGCGCCGTGGGCCACGAGGAGGTCCTGGACGACGTGCGCGAGGTCGCGCTGCGCGGCGTCGGGGCGCGCTGGTCCGGTGCGGAGCTCGCGGAACTCACCGGGGCGGCCGGACGGTAGGCATCACCGGGGCGGCCGGACGCCGGGCGCGGCGCCGTTACGCCCTCCGCCCGCGCCGTACGTCCGCGCCGTACGTCCTCCCGCCCGCGCCGTACGCGCTCCCGGCCCGCTCCCGCGGGCCGGCCGTGCCCCGGAACGTACCGACAGGCCGTCGGGAAGATATTGCGCAGGTGTGGGGCCGCGTGATGACATGGTACCGAGCGCTGGTTAGGTCTACCTAAGTGCAGCGTCCCGGGGTCTCAGGAGGCAGCCATGTCGGCAGCAGGAGCAGAGCGAGCGCCCGTCGTGTCCATGCGGGCCCTGCTCGCGGCGGGCGCGGCCGCCACGGCGGTGTCGACGCCGCCCGGGAGGGCGGACCGGGATCCCGCACCGCAGGGCGGGACGGCCCCCGCCGACCCGCACGCACCACAGGCCGCCCCGGAGTCGGAAGCGGCCTGAAGACCTCGTTCGGGTGAATCCCGCGGCGGGGTGGGCGGGGCGTGGTGCGCGGCGTCAGGGAACGACGACGACCTTGGAGCTGATCGTCGCGAACGCCCACATCGCGTCACCGTCGGCGCGGGTCATCCGGATGCCGCCGGTCTTCTTCGCGGGGTCCGGCGCCGGCATCGAGCCGTCCACGCGCGCGCTGAAGCCGATCGCGATGCCGTCCGTGCTGGCGAACCGGACGACGTGCTCGATCGCCACCCCGTCCGTGCCCGTGACCGTGCCCGAGCGCGAGCCGACCGCGTAGCTGCCGGGCGCCGGGTGCACCGTGCTCGGCGTCACCGCGAACGACTTGGGGTCCCGGCCGTCCTCCGCGACCAGCCACACCCGCTTCTGGGACACCGAGTACACGACCCGCATCCCGGTGCCGGAATCGGCGGGCACCGCGGCGGGCTTCGCCGGGTCCTGCTTGGCCGGGGGCTGGTCCTGATGCGCGGCGGGGGCCTGCGGAGCCGCCTTCACGGGGTGCGCCGGAGCGGTCGCCGAGGCCTGCCAGCCGAGGAAGCCGATCGCGGCGAGCGCCGCGACGGTGAGCCCGGCCACGATTCCCGAGCTGCTGCGTGCCACCTTGCTCCACCTCTTTGCGCCTGCGCCGTCGACCCGGGAGCGGGCCCCCGGTCGTATCCCCGGTCGAAAGGTAGCAGCCGGGCTCCGCCGTGACCGGCCGCAAGGCCCCGGGGGCCGGGAGTCGTAGGCTGTTCGCGTGCTCTTGCTTGCCGTAGATACCGCCACGCCCGCCGTCACCGTCGCCCTGCACGACGGGGAGGCCGTCCTCGCCGAGTCGAACCAGGTCGACGCCCGGCGCCACGGGGAACTCCTGCTCCCCTCCGTCGACGCCGTCCTCGCCGAGGCCGGGGTGAAGCTCGAAGCCGTCACCGGCATCGTCGTGGGCGTCGGCCCCGGCCCCTACACGGGACTGCGCGTCGGCCTGGTCACCGCCTCCACCTTCGCCTCCGTCCTCGGCGTCCCCGTGCACGGCCTGTGCACCCTCGACGGGCTCGCCTACGCCGCCGGCGCCGCCGGGGTCGAAGGCCCCTTCACCGTCGCCACCGACGCGCGGCGCAAGGAGGTCTACTGGGCGCGCTACGAGGACCCGCGCACCCGGACCGGCGAGCCCGCCGTCGACCGCCCCGCCGACATCGCCGAGCGCGTGGCGGGCCTGCCGGCCGTCGGCCAGGGCGCGCAGCTCTACCCCGAGGTGTTCACCGACGCGCGCGGCCCCGTACACCAGTCGGCGGCCGCCCTGGCGGGCCTCGCGGCGGAGCGGCTCGCGCAGGGCGGGACGTTCCTGCCGCCGACCCCCCTCTACCTGCGCCGGCCCGACGCGCAGGTCCCCAAGAACTACAAGGTGGTCACCCCGCAGTGACGGCCGTGACCGCGGTGCTCCGGGAGATGCGCTGGTGGGACATCGAGCCGGTGCTGGAGCTGGAGCACGAGCTGTTCCCCGATGACGCCTGGTCCGCCGGGATGTTCTGGTCCGAGCTCACCCACGCGCGCGGACCGCGGGCCACCCGCCGCTACGTCGTCGCCGAAGACCCGGCCGACGGCCGCGTCGTCGGCTACGCGGGGCTCGCCGCCGCCGGAGACCTGGGCGACGTACAGACCATCGCGGCCGCCCGCGACCAGTGGGGCACCGGACTCGGCGCCCGGCTGCTGACCGAGCTGCTGCGCGCCGCCACCGATTTCGAGTGCGCCGAGGTGCTGCTGGAGGTCCGGGTGGACAACACCCGCGCCCAGCGGCTCTACGAACGCTTCGGCTTCGAGCCGATCGGATTCCGGCGCGGCTACTACCAGCCGGGCAACGTCGACGCGCTCGTGATGCGCCTGACCGACCCCGCACAGACGAAGACCGACCCTGAGCAACCTGAGCACCCTGAGAGCAGTGAGACCCATGGCTGACGAACCGCTCGTCCTCGGCATCGAGACCTCTTGCGACGAGACCGGCGTCGGCGTCGTCCGCGGCACCACCCTGCTCGCGGACGCGATCGCGTCGAGCGTCGACGAGCACGCCCGCTTCGGCGGGGTCGTGCCCGAGGTGGCCTCCCGGGCCCACCTGGAGGCGATGGTCCCGACCATCGAACGCGCCCTGAAGGAGGCCGGGGTCAGCGCCCGCGACCTCGACGGCATCGCCGTCACGGCCGGTCCGGGCCTCGCGGGGGCGCTCCTGGTGGGCGTCTCGGCGGCGAAGGCGTACGCGTACGCGCTGGGCAAGCCGCTCTACGGGGTCAACCACCTGGCCTCGCACATCTGCGTCGACCAGCTGGAACACGGGCCGCTGCCGGAGCCGACCATGGCCCTGCTGGTGTCCGGCGGGCACTCCTCGCTGCTGCTCGCCCCCGACATCACCAGTGACGTCCGGCCGCTCGGCGCGACCATCGACGACGCGGCGGGCGAGGCCTTCGACAAGATCGCCCGGGTGCTCCAGCTGGGCTTCCCCGGCGGTCCGGTCATCGACCGGCTCGCGCGCGAGGGCGACCCCAAGGCGATCAACTTCCCGCGCGGGCTGACGGGGCCGCGCGACGCGGCGTACGACTTCTCCTTCTCCGGCCTCAAGACGGCGGTGGCCCGCTGGATCGAGGCCAAGCGCAAGGCGGGCGAGGAGGTCCCGGTGCGCGACGTCGCGGCGTCCTTCCAGGAGGCCGTGGTGGACGTGCTGACGCGCAAGGCGATCCGCGCGTGCAAGGACGAGGGCGTGGACCACCTGATGATCGGCGGCGGCGTGGCCGCCAACTCGCGGCTGCGCTCGCTCGCCCAGGAGCGCTGCGACGACGCCGGGATCATCCTGCGGGTGCCACGGCCGAAGCTGTGCACGGACAACGGCGCGATGGTCGCGGCGCTGGGCGCGGAGATGGTCAAGCGGAACCGGCCGGCCTCCGACTGGGACCTGTCCGCCGACTCCTCCCTGCCGGTGACGGACCCGCACGTGCCCGGCAACGGGCACGTCGGGGGCGACGGCGAGGGCGACGGTCACGGCCGCGCCCACGCCCACGCCCACGGCCACGATCACGACCACGTGCACGAGCTGAGCAAGGACAACCTGTACTCGTGAGCACCGTCGCCCTGATGTGGGAGGCGCGGGCCGCCACCGGCCGCGGCAACGAGCTGCTGGAGTGGGCCCGCGCCCAGGTCCTGGCCCGGGAACCGGTGCGCCGCGAGATCCTGCGGGCCGCCCAGGACCGGGTCCTCGTCATCACCTGGTGGGAGGCGCCCGAGGGGGTCGCCGCGGAGCTGCCCGAACTGCCCGAGCCGGCCGCGGACCTGATCACCCGCGCCGTACACCGCTGGCGGTTCGAGTCGGTCGAGGTCAGCGGCGGCTGAGGCGTGCGTCGAGCGGGGCTGGAGCGGCCGGGTCTACGGTCGTGCGCATGCCTAGCCGTGAGCTCCCGCCCCCGCCGCCGCCCGCGCACCTGCGCGAGTGGCTGGACGAGACCGTCGTACGGGCCGACCGCGCGCGCTTCCTCGCCGACCTGAGCCGGCGCGGCCTGGGCCCGGGGCGGCTGGCCCTGCTCTGGGCGGTGGCGGCGGCCTTCGCGCTCGGCTGGGCCTTCGTCGGCCTGGCCGTGACCTCCTTCGAGGCCGCGGACCCCGTGGAGTCCCTGTTCGGGGCCGTCTTCGTCGCGACCGCGGTGGGTGTGCTGGTGCCCGCCGGGATCTGGTTCGTCCGGGGTGCCCGGCGGGAGCGGCGCGAGCACGAGCTGCTGTGCGGCTGGATCGAGGCCGGCCGGGAGCCCGTCGTCGACCCCGCGCTGCGGGCACCGGTACGGAGCCTGGTGTGGCTGGCCGCCTCCCTGGCCCTGGGCGCCTGCGGGCTCTGGACCGCCTTCGCGGCGGCGGCCGGGGCGCGGCCCGGTGCGACGGGGTACGGGGAGGTCGTCGGCTTCGTGGGGCTCGGCATGATCCTGTGGATCACCGGGCTGCTGGGCGCCGCCAAGGCGGTCACCCACCGCCGCTGGGCGGGCCGCGCCGGCCGCCCCGCCCCGGCGGTGGCCGCCCGGCGCGGGCCGGTCCTGTCGGACGTGGCGGGTTAGACCGTCCCCTGGCCGGCCGGTGATCCGATCAGCATCGACGGAGCGCCGCCCACCCGGGTGAGGAAGACCGTCGCCGAGTTCGGCCCCTGCGGCTTCACCTTCTTGCGGAGCTCCTCCGGTTCGATCGCCGAGCCGCGCTTCTTCACGGTCAGGATCCCGACCCCGCGCTCGCGCAGCAGCGCCTTCAGTTTCTTCAGGCCGAAGGGCAGTACGTCCGTGATCTCGTACGCGGTCGCGTACGGCGTCGGGCGCAGCTCGTCGGCGGTGACGTAGGCGATGGTCGGGTCGATGAGCCGGCCGTCCAGCTCCGCGGCCACCTCGGCGACGAGGTGCGCGCGGATCACGGCCCCGTCGGGCTCGTAGAGGTAGCGGCCCACCGGACCGGCCTCCGGATCCGGCAGCGGATCGGCGGTCAGCAGCTCGCGGGGCCCGGGCAGCAGGGTGGCGCGGACCGTGCCCGGGGCGGTGCCGAACCACAGGACGGCCTCCTTCACGTCCCCGTGGTCGGAGATCCACTCGGCCTCGGCCTCCGCCGGGACCGCCTCGTGCGGGATCCCGGGGGCGATCTTGATGGCGGCGTGCTTCGCGCCCCGGGCGGTCTCCACGGCCCAGGACAGCGGGGGCGAGTACGACTCCGGGTCGAAGATCCGGCCGCGCCCGCCGCGCCGGGCGGGGTCGATGAAGACGGCCTCGTACGAGGACACGTCCACCTCCGTCACGTCCGCCTCGCGCACCTCGATCAGGTCCGCCAGCCCCAGCGCCTCGGCGTTGGCCCGGGCGACGGCCACCGTCAGCGGGTCGAGGTCCACCGCCAGCACCCGGATCCCGAGCCGGGCCAGCGCCAGGGCGTCCCCGCCGATCCCGCAGCACAGGTCCGCGACGCTCCGTACGCCCAGCGCCGCGAGCCGCCCGGCGCGGTACGAGGCCACCGACGCGCGGGTGGCCATCTCGCCGCCGCCGGGCGTGAAGTACATCCGGAACGCGTCCTCGGCCCCGAACTTCGCCACCGCCCGCTGCCGCAGCCGGGCCTGCCCGAGCGCAGCCGACACCAGCGGGGCCGGGTGCTCGCGGCGCAGCCGGGTGGCGACGGCGAGCTCCTGGCCGGGGTCGTAGTCACGGAGGGAGTCGAGGAGCGCGCGGCCCTCGGGGGTGAGGAGCGCGGCGAAGTCTTCGGGGGTCACCGTCCCATTGTCGGCCAGCCGGGGGAAGGGCGGCCTCCGGCCGTGGTGTCGGCTGCCGAGGGGCGGTGCGCGGTGTAAGGATCCGCTGCTATGCAGCTAGTACGACAAAAGGGAAATACTGCGCAGTATGGTCACCGGTCCGCGGCCCGCCCGCGCGGCCGGTACGGGGTGGCGGTGGCCGCGCTGCTCGTCGCCGCCCTGGGCACGGGCTGCGGGGCCGCGGACCGGGAGGCGCCGGCCAAGACCAAGGCCGGCGAAGCGGGCCCCGGAGCGGCGGGCGCCCTCGCCAACTCCGCCGAGCAGCTCAAGGCCGCCCAGCAGGCCCGGATCGCCGCCGCGAAGAAGTGGGGCCTGCTCAAGACGCCCCTCATGGCCCCGGCCGCCCCGAAGGTGAAGCCCGAGATCACCACCCGGGAGGGCTTCGAGGTCGAGGACCAGGACGAACTCCCGCCCGTCTTCACCACCATCCCGACGGAGGACAAGGTCGTCTTCCTGACCATCGACGACGGCGCGGAGAAGGACCCCGAGTTCGTCAAGATGATGCAGGAGCTGAAGATCCCGTACACGGCGTTCCTCAGCGACTACCTCGTCCGCGACAACTACCCCTACTTCAAGGGGATGCAGGACGCGGGCGTCACCCTGAACAACCACACCCTGAACCACCGCTACATGCCCGCGCTCTCCTACGAGAAGCAGCGCGAGGAGATCTGCGGCCAACAGGACACCATCCAGAAGCAGTTCGGCAAGCGCCCGACCCTCTTCCGGCCGCCGTACGGCAACTACAACCAGGACACGCTGCGCGCGGCCAAGTCCTGCGGCATCAAGGCGGTACCGCTGTGGAACGCGGAGGCCTTCGTGAACCGGATGGACTACCGCGAATGGGACAGGGACCTCCACCCCGGTGACATCATCCTGACCCACTTCCGGGGCCGGGAGGACTGGAAGGGCACGATGCCTGACATGATCCGTCATGTCATGAAGACCGTCACGGACAAGGGGTACGCCGTGGCCCGCTTGGAGGATTACCTTTGATGTACGCGCGCCGGTTGGTAGCCGGGACGCTGACGGCCGGCGCGCTCGCGCTGTCCCTGACGGGGTGCGGGAACAGCGTGGATCCCATCGAGAGACTGGGCCGCAAGACCGCCACGGAGACGGGGACGGCCTCGGCCTCCCCGTCGGCGCGGCCCTCCGCGGCCCCCGGGGCCTCCGCGTCGGCGGGGACGCCGGCGGACGAGGCGTACAAGAAGTGGGGTCTGACCGTCCCCCTCCAGTACGCCCCCAAGCCCACGCAGAAGCCCCAACTCCCCAAGGCCGCACCGGGGAAGCCGGTCGTCCTGGACCGAATACCCGTCCCGGCGACGGACAAGGTCGTCTTCCTGACCTTCGACGACGGCGCCGAGAAGGACCCCGAGTTCCTGAAGATGGCGGCCGATCTGAAGCTGCCGATCAGCATGTTCCTGACCGACAACATCGCGTCGGCGGACTACTCGTACTTCGAGAAGCTCCGCGACAACGGCTCGGGCAGCACGATCAACAACCACACGCTGACCCACCCGAACCTGCGCACGCTGCCCTTCGCGGCGCAGAAGAAGGAGATCTGCGGGCAGCAGGACCGCCTGGAGAAGCGCTTCGGCAAGCGGCCGACCGCCTTCCGGCCGCCGTACGGCAACTACAACGACGACACCCTCAAGGCAGCCTCCGAGTGCGGGATCTCCTCGGTCTTCCTGTGGCGTGAGTCGATGCAGATCAACGACTTCCAGTACAGCGAAGGCTCCGCCTTCAAGCCGGGCGACATCATCCTGGCCCACTTCCGTGGCCCGTCGGAACTCAAGGGCACGACGGAAACCCAGATGACCACCCGCATGCTCCAGCACATCCAACAGCAGGGCTACAAGATCGCCCGCCTGGAGGACTACGTATAACGGGGCGCGGGCCGGCTTTCCCCCTCGCCCCCGCCCCGTTCCCGGCGCCTGCCCACCCGCCTCCCGGGCGCGGGGCGGTGGCGCTCGCGCTCGCGCMGACGGCGGGACCACAGGGGCGAGCGGGAACCGGCAGGCCCCTCACGCTGGCGGAACAGGGACCCAGCCAGGGGCCCCGGGGGCGGCGGGACCCGGCCGGCCCGGATCAGAGCGGGGCYGGGGGCTTCCCGCCAGTCTCACTGTCCTTCCGCGCCGTGCCGGTCCCTCAAGGGCGCTCCTTCGTCGCGTCGCTTCGCGATGGCCTTCGGCCACCCTTGACCGACCGGCMCGTCCCGGAATGCCAAAGACTGCCGGGAAGCCCCCAAAGGAACGGTCACGGGGGACGGGCAACAGGAACGGCCGCATCAGCGAAGCGCCGGCCCACCCGCGCCYTGGCACACCCAAGCGACGGGCCCGCTCCGCGCTCTTTCCGCGCCGGGAGCGGCTTACCCGCACGAAACGGCGACCAGATCGTCCTGCGGCGCACCCCGCCGCACCAGATCGCTACGCGCTCCCCATCTCTCAGCGTCCGACGGCCGTCTTGGGCTGATACCCGCACGAAAGGACGACCACAAGGCTCTGGGGAGCAGGTGCACCCACCGCTCGGCTCCGCTGTCCGAGACGTTCTCGTTGACCACGGCCATCAGCTCGCCCTCGGTACCGGACGCGATATCGCGAACACGGCGGCCCAGGAGCCGATGGGACAGGTATCCGTACCCCTCAGCCATCGGAGGGCTCCTCAAGGGTGCCGACGCAATGGGCGTAGCGGTGGATGGTCCGGCTGGTCATGGGTACTCCCTGAATCGGCGGCAGTCGGCCAACTTCCGCTCGGTCACTGCTTGGTGTGAAGAGGTAACCGCGCGCACCCCCTCCGCGAGTACCGTTGGAGACTCGGAGAAGCATGCAAGCCATGCACCTGTCGGGAGTTGCTCATGGCGCAACGCTCACGTACACCAAACACCGGCCTGTCGACGCTCCTTGAACAGGCCGGGTGGTCAAGAAGCCAGTTCGCCTCGATCGTCAATCGCATCGGGGCCGAAGCCGGATTCGCTCTCACATACGGGCAGCCCGCCGTCTCCCAGTGGGTGGCGGGCCACCAGCCTCGGCCGCAGGTCAGGGCGCTGATCATCGAGGCGTTCGAGCGGAAACTCGCGCGGCCGGTCACCTATGCCGAAGCCGGTCTCGCGCCGCCGGACGGACCGGCGGGCGCGGACACGGTGCGGGACCTCGTAGACCTCGGAAGGGCCGACATGGATCCATCGCGACGTCGTGTGATCGCCGTAGGCGTCTTCTCCGCGGCACTCGCCATCCCCCTGTTCCCGAGCCTGGCCCGGGCGGACAGCCCTGAGCCGATAAGGCCGGGCAAGGCGACGACCCGGGTGGGGCAGGCGCAGGTGGGCGCCGTGGAGGTGATGACGGACCGGATCGCGGACATCCTCGACGAGCTGGGCGCCGGTCACGCCCGGCCGATGGCGGCGGCCTTCCTCGTGAACACGGTCGGACCGTGGCTGAAGGCCGAAGCGGCCGCCCCGGTACGGCGGAGCATGCTGGCAGCCGCCTCCGACCTCGTGTACCTCACGGGGTGGATGGCGATGTACGAGCGACAGCACCGCCTCGGGCAGGACTACTACGTGTCCGCCCTCAAGCTCGCGGGGGAGGCGGAGGAGCACGTCACGTACTGCCGCACCCTGCGCGGCATGTCCCTCCAAGCCTCCAATCTCGGGTACGGCCGACGTGCCCTCGAACTCGCCGATTCGGCGGCTGAAGCGGCACCCGTGGCCGGCCCGCGGCTCGTCGCGTTCCTGCGCGGACAGCAGGCGCACGGAGCGGCGATGGTGGGTGACAAACGCCAGGCCTTCGCCCGGCTCAGGGAAGCGGAGGACGCACTCGCCCGGGCTGACGACCGCAGGGAGTCGGTCGGCGGCTACGACCGGACCGCGTACCTCTTCCACGTGGCCCACGTGCAGAACGAGACCAAGGACGTGCCGGGGTCGGTCCGGACACTGCGCGAATCGATCCGGGTGCAGCCCGCGAACGAGCGGCAGGGCCGCCTCCACGCCTACGGGCTCCTCGCCCAGCGGCAGCTGTCGATCGGCCACGTGGAGGCCGCGTGCGAGTCGTGGGGCCGTTTCCTGGACGAGTACGAGGTGCTGTCCTCTGCGCGCGGTGACGAGCACTTCGAGGTAATGAACCTGAGGCTCCGCTCCTACAACACCGTCCGCGCAGTCCGAGACCTGCGCGAACGCGCTCAGCTCGTCGGCACGCTCAAGGGCTGAAACGCCCCGAGGGGGCCTGAGGCCGGACATTCCTGCCCAGGCTCCCTCCCACAACGATCTGAAGACCGTGGGGCCGCCCCCACAGGAAGGGGCGCGGGAATGATCGAGGCGGAGCTGAAGGCACGTGTCCACGCACCGCACCAGGTGCTCGCTGCCCTGGACGACCGGGCCGAGGGCCGGACCGAGGTGTACCGCGACACCTACTACGACACGGCGAGCGGCGACCTGGAGAGCCAGGACCAAGAGCTTCGCGTGAGGACCGTGCACGGTCCGGACGGGACCCGGACCGTCCTCACCCACAAGGGCGCCCGCGTCGACGAGGAGTCGGGCTCCAAGCCGGAACACGAGACCCGGGTGGAAGACGCAGGGGCCGTCCACGCGATGCTGCGCGGTCTCGGCTACCTGCCCACCGTCGCCTTCGAGAAGCACTGCCGGAACTACTCCTTCGAGGCGTGCGGCCGACAGATGCTGGCCACACTGGTCCGCGTCCCGGAGCTCGAAGGGACCTTCCTGGAACTGGAGACCCTGGTCGAAGAGAAGGACCTGCCCGCAGCCCTCCACGACCTCCGCGACGTCTTCTCCGAGCTCGGCATCGGCCCCGAAGACCTCACCCGAGAGCAGTACACCGCAGCCGTCAGGACGACCCGCACACGCTGAGATGTGAGGAGCGCGTAGCGATCTGGCGCGCCCGTCGGCTCCCCAGAGCCTTGTGGTCGTCCTTTCGTGCGGGTATCAGCCCAAGACGGCCGTCGGACGCTGAGAGATGGGGAGCGCGTAGCGATCTGGTGCGGCGGGGTGCGCCGCAGGACGATCTGGTCGCCGTTT